>NZ_JBFUEO010000002.1:0-182450 GCF_056403935.1 Pedococcus sp. P2_E4
GCGTAGCGCCGCACCGAGCGGTGCCCTCCGGGAAGGTCGGCCGACGACCTCGGTGCCGCCATCGCGATCTCGACGAGGACGGCGTCCGGCAGCACCCGACCGGGCGAGATGTCGCGCTCCTGGGCGAGCAGGTCGCGGGCCTCCCAGAGCTCGCGGACCAAGGCTGCCGTCCGCCGCTGGCGCACCTTGTGCATGCCGCTGGTGCGCCGCCACGGGTCGACGCGTGGCGGGGGTCCGGTGAAGGACAGCAGGGCCTGGAACTCCTCGCGGGCCCACTCGGCCTTGCCCTGCATGGCCAGGTCGACGCCCATGAGGTTGCGCAGCTCGACCAGCACCTCGACGTCGAGGGCCGCGTAGCGCAGCCACGGCTCGGGCAGCGGCCGGGTGGACCAGTCGACGGCCGAGTGCTCCTTGGCCAGGCCGAGCCCGAGGTAGTGCTCCACCACGGCGGCCAGGCCGACGCGGGGCAGACCGATCAGGCGTCCGGCGAGCTCGGTGTCGAACAGCTGCCGCGGTCGGAGCCCGACCTCGGCGAGGCAGGCGAGGTCCTGGGTGGCCGCGTGCAGGATCCACTCGGCATTGCCGATGGCGTCGTCGACCGGGCTCAGGTCGGGGCAGGCGATCGGGTCGATGAGCCACGTGCCGGAGCCCTCGCGGCGCAGCTGCACGAGGTAGGCGCGCTGGCCGTACCGGTAGCCGCTGGCGCGCTCGGCGTCGAGGGCCACCGGACCCTCGCCTGCCGCGATCGCCCGGGCGCACGCGAGCAGGTCACGCTCGCTCTCGACGACCGGGGGGACGCCGTCGACGGGGAACTCCAATGGCGTGAGCTCGACGGCGGGCTCGACCGCAGCGTCCTCGATGACCGCCGCCTCGTCGAGGGCGGCACCGTCGTCGAGGGCGTCATCGACGACGGACTCGACGACGCCATCGCCGGCTGGCTGTGCCGCGGGCTCGGCTGCGTCGGTGTCGGTGTCGGTCACCGGGTCAACCTACCGGGCCGCCGCGGTCAGCGGCGTGGGCCGGGCAGGGCGATGACGCCCTCGGGCAGCGGGGGCAGCCCCGCAATCGTGCACAGCAGGTCGGACCACGCCAGCAGGTGGGCGCCGACGTTACCGGCCACGGGGGTCCAGGAGGCGCGCACCTCCATCTCGACGCTGGCCGGCCGGTCGGAGAGGCCTGCGAAGCTCTCGGACACCACTCGCGTCACCGTGCCCGCCTCGGCCGTGTAGCCCAGGTGGTGTGACTCGAGGGCATCGGTGAGCCAGGACCAGCCGACCGCCCCGAGCATGGGGTCGCTCGCCAGCTCGGGCTCGAGCTCGGCTCGGGCGAACGTCACCGCGCGCCACGCGCCGTCCCAAGGGTCGGGCACCGAGGGGTCGTGCAGCAGCACGAAGCGGCCCGAGGCCAGCTCGTCCTCGTCGGCGGCGGCGCCCACCACCTCGGCGGTGAGGGCCACGGCATACGGGGCGATGCGCTGGGGTGCGGGCACCTCCGTCAGGCGGATCTCGGGGCGCAACCGCGCTCCGCGCAGGTCGCTCAACGCCTGCGTGAATTCGGGTGAGTGGTCTCCAGGGACCGTTCGGCTGCCCACCATCAGAGCGTATGCCGCCGGGCGGGATATCACAGGCAACGGCACGCCGCGCGGGGTGTCGGAGGGCGTGCCCGGGGCCACCGGTAGCGTTCCGGTCATGCTCTCCCTGCTCGCGCTCGCGTCCAGCGCCTGCTGGGGAACCGCGGACTTCTTCGGCGGCCTCTACTCCAAGCGACGTCCCGCGGTGGCCGTCGTGGGGTGGACCCAGTCGCTGGCGTTTCTCGTGCTCACGGCCGTGGTCCTCGCCCGCTGGGGCGACCTCACGTGGACGGAGTGGCCGCTGTGGTCGGTGGCCGCGGGCGTGTCCGGCATCACCGGGCTGCTCTGCTTCTACACCGCCCTGTCGATCGGGACCATGGGCGTGGTCGCCCCGATCGCGGCGCTCGGCGTCGTGGTGCCGGTGCTGCTCGGCGTGGCCACCGGTGACCAGCCCTCGGCCTGGGCCTGGACCGGGATCCTCGTGGCGGTCGTCGGCGTCACCCTGGCCTCCGGCCCCGAGCTGAGCGGGGCCGTCTCGGCTCGACCCGTGGTCCTCGCGGCGGTCGCCGCGGTGGGCTTCGGGTTCGCGATGTTCGGCATCGACCGCGGTGCGCGCTCCTCGACCCTGATGACGCTGTGGGGGATGCGCCTGACGTCGGTGGTCGTCTTCGGGGTCATGGCGCTGCTCGTGCGCTCGGTCGGCGGTGTCGTCGTCCGCGACCTGCCGCCCCTGCTGCTCATCGGGTGCGGCGACATGGCCGCCAACGTGCTCTTCGCGATCGCGTCGTCCCGAGGTCAGGTCAGCGTGGCGAGCGTCCTGGCCTCGTTGTACCCGGTGGCGACGATCCTGCTCGCCCGGGTGATCCTCAAGGAGCGGCTGCGCCGCGTGCAGCAGGTCGGCGTCGTCCTGTCGTTGGCCGGTGCTGCCGTCATCTCGCTCTAGGCCCCGACCTAGACTTGCGCGGTGACCTCCCCGAGCGACTCCACCCTCGTCAAGGCTGCCCGCCGCGAGCCCGTGACCCACACCCCCGTGTGGTTCATGCGTCAGGCCGGCCGGTCGCTTCCGGAGTACCGCAGGGTCCGTGAGGGCGTGGGGATGCTCGAGTCCTGCCGGCGCCCCGACCTGGTCACCGAGATCACCCTCCAGCCGGTCCGTCGTCACGGCGTCGACGCCGCCATCTTCTTCTCCGACATCGTGGTGCCGCTCGCGGCGGTGGGGGTCGACCTCGACATCGTCGCGGGGGTCGGGCCCGTGGTGGCCAAGCCGATCCGCACGCGCGGCGACCTCGACCGCCTGCCCGAGCTGACGCCCGACCACGTCCCGTACATCACCTCGGCCGTGCAGCAACTCGTCGGCGAGCTCGGCACGACGCCTCTGATCGGCTTCGCCGGGGCCCCGTTCACCCTGGCTAGCTATCTCGTCGAGGGCGGCCCGAGCAAGAACCACGAGCACACCAAGGCGCTGATGTACGGCGACCCGCAGCTGTGGCACGACCTGTGTGCCCGCCTCGCCCAGATCTCGGGTGCGTTCCTCGACGTCCAGGCCGCCGCCGGCGCGTCGGCCGTCCAGCTCTTCGACTCGTGGGTGGGAGCCCTGCCCCGAGCGGACTACGAGCGCTTCGTCGCCCCGCACTCGGCCGCCGCGCTCGCCGCGGTGGCCCGACGCGGCATACCGAAGATCCACTTCGGGGTGGGCACGGGTGAGCTGCTGCCGGCCATGGGCGCTGTGGGGGCCGACGTGGTCGGGGTCGACTACCGCGTGTCCCTCACCGACGCGCTCGCCCGCCTCGACGGGTCGTATGCCGTGCAGGGCAACCTCGACCCGGCGCTGCTGTTCGCGCCGTGGGAGGCGCTGGAGGGCAAGGTCCGGAGCATCGTCGACGAGGGACGGGCGGCGCCGGGCCACATCTTCAACCTCGGCCACGGTGTCCTGCCTGACACCGACCCCGACGTCCTCACCCGAGTGGTCGACCTGGTCCACGAGATCAGCCAGCGCTAGACCCCGAGCCGCGTGCCTCGCGCGCACATCGGCGCACACCGGCGCGCACCGGCACGCGACCCGGAGGTTGGGGGGCTACTCGGGCAGCACGGTCGGAGGCACCGGGGCCGGACGGCGGCGGCGCCACACCAGCCAGGCCGGGACGCCGAGCAGGGTGGCGAGGACGGTGAACGGGAGCAGCGCGCCCACGATCGTGGCGGCGATGTTGACCGACGCGGTGAACGCCTTCCAGCCACCCTCGAGGCCGGCCAGGAACCCGGTGGCGTCGTCCTCCGGCTGGGCGATGACGCCGGGCACGGTGGTGAGGCTGATCTGGATCGGCGAGCGGGCGACGCTGCCCTTGAGTGCGGCCAGCTGCGCCTCGAGGGACTCCAGGTCGGACTGCCTGCGGGTCAGCTCGGCCTCCATCGCCACGATCTGGTTGAGGTCGGTGGCGTCCTTGAGGAACGCGCGCACCCGCTCGACGCTGACCCGCATCGTCTCGACACGGGACTGGGTGTCGACGATCTGGTTGCCGACGTTCTCGCTCGCGGTTGTCGAGCGGATGACGGTGCCGACGCCGGAGAGCTCGGCCACGACCTGGTCGAGCTTGGCCGACGGGACCGAGATGGCGATCTCGGCGTAGGTCGTGGCCGTCACCCTTGAGGAGTCGGCCAGCGGGATGTCGCCGCTGCCCCCGGTGCCGATGTTCTCGGACAACACGATGCCCTCGGCCGTCGCCGTGGTGGAGCGCACCTTGGCCACGGCCTGGCCGATGTTCTTGACCTGCAAGGCGACCGAGGCGGTGCGGGCGAGCTGGTCCTGCGCCGCGGAGAGGTTGGCGGGAGTCACGCCGGTGCCCTTGCTGCCCTGGGCCGATCCGGACGACGGCGCCTTGGCAGCGTCTCCACTGTCGCGGAGCTGGTTGCCCGACTGGCCGCCGGACTGGCTCCCCGACTGGCCGCCCCCCGACCGGTCGGCGGCAGGTGCCTCGGCGGACGAGGAGCTCGAGTCGCCCCCACCGCCTCCGCAGGCGGCCAGGGCGAAGGCGGCCAGGAGGGCGCCGGCGAGGGCGGTGGTGGTGCGGAGCCGAGGCGACGTGCGGTCAGACATGGGAACCCCCAGGTGGTCGAAGCACAACAGGACGGTCGAGCGACACGGCTTGGACTGGCATCGTGCGGCTGACGTTCCCAGCCGCTGGTGTCGAAACCGTCACGATCTTGAAAGGGTGTGGGCATGGTCGGGTCACGAATCGTCATCGTCGGTGGGGGAGTCGCCGGACTTGCCTGCGCTTGGGAGCTTTCGCGTGCGGTTCCCGGCGCCACGATCACGCTCGTCGACGCTGCCGACCGCCCTGGCGGCAAGCTGCGCCGCGAACCCGTGGCCGGGGTCGCGCTCGACGTCGGTGCTGAGTCGGTGCTGGCCCGTCGGCCCGAGGCCGTCGACCTCATGACGCAGCTCGGGCTCGAGGTCACGCACCCGGCGACGACGGCCGCGTCCATCTGGTCGCGAGGTGAGCTGCACCCGATGCCGCGCGGGACGCTCATGGGCATCCCGTCTCCGCCGTCCTCCGCGCTCGGGGTCCTGTCAGCCGACGAAGTTGACCGCGCCGAACGCGAGACCCCTTGGGGCGCAGGCGACTTCGACGATGTCTCCGTGGGGGACTACGTGGCGGCGAGGCTGGGTGACGCGGTCGTCGACCGCCTCGTCGAGCCGCTCCTCGGCGGCGTGTATGCCGGCCGAGCCAGTGAGCTGTCCCTGCGCGCCTGCCTCCCGGGTGTCTTCGCGGCCGTGACCGCGGGTGCCAGCCTCACCGACGCCGCCCGTGAGGCGGCCGCCAGGTCCGCGCTGTCGTCGGCCGGGTCGGCGGAGCCCGTGTTCGCCGGCGTCGACGGGGGCGTGGGGCGGCTCGCGGAGTCGCTGGTGGAGTCGCTGCGCGGCAGCGGTGTGCTCATCCGCAGCGAGGCGATCGTCCGCGAGCTGCACCGGCAGGCCGACGGCGCCGGTGCCGCGTGGTCGGTCGTCGTGGGACCACGGCCCAGGCCGGAGCGGCTCGAGGCCGACGCAGTCGTCCTCGCCGTCCCTGCCGCGCCCGCGAGCCGGCTGCTCGCGCCGGTCGCAGGCCAGGTGTCGCGGGACCTCGCAGAGATCGAGTACGCCTCGATGGCGATCATCACGCTGGCGGTGTCGGCCACCGGCCGGGACGGCGACGAGTTCCTCCCCCTGGTCGGGTCCGGGTTCCTCGTCCCTGCTGTCGAGGGGCGCACGATCAAGGCCAGCACCTTCACGTCGTCGAAGTGGGAGTGGGCCGCGCACGCCGCGGACGACCTGTCCTTCCTGCGCGCCTCGGTCGGGCGGCACGGCGAGACGACCGACCTCCAGCGACCCGACGACGAGCTGGTGGCCCTGGCGGTCGCCGAGATCAGCGAGGCCCTCGGACACCAGTTGCCGAGGATCGTCGACACCCACGTCCAGCGGTGGGGCGGGGCGCTTCCGCAGTACACCGTCGGCCACGTCGACCGCGTCGCGCGGATCCGTGCCGGTGCGGCAGCCCTGCCGGGGCTGGAGCTGGCGGGCGCGGCATACGAGGGGGTGGGGATCCCGGCGTGCATCGCCACCGGGCGTGCGGCGGCCGAGCGGGTGGCGACCCACCTGCAGGAGCGCTCCGCGGGCGCGGGAGGATAGGGGCATGACCGACCAGCACCCCACCAACCCGAACGCCGCCCGCATCCGCGAGGTCAACGAGTCGATCCGCTACGCGATGTGGTCGGTGTTCGCCGTGACCGGTCCGGTCGGCGACAACCGCGAGGTGATGGCCAAGGAGGTCGAGGACCTCTTCGCGCAGCTCGAAGCCGAGGGGGTCGTGACCCGCGGCGTCTATGACATCGGGGGCATGCGGGCCGACGCGGACTTCATGGTGTGGTGGCACGGCGAGCGGATCGAGGACGTGCAGCGCGCCTACCGCGCGCTGCTGCGCACGGAGCTCGGGCAGCTGCTCGAGCCGACCTGGTCGGCGGCCGCGCTGCACCGGCCGGCGGAGTTCAACAAGAGCCACATCCCGGCGTTCCTCGGCGACGAGGCCCCCAAGGACTGGATCTGCGTCTACCCCTTCGTGCGGTCCTACGAGTGGTACCTCCTGCCCGACGCCGAGCGTCGCGACATGCTGCGCGAGCACGGGCAGATGGCCCGGGACTACCCGGACGTGCGCGCCAACACGATCGCCTCGTTCGCGCTGAACGACTACGAGTGGGTGCTGGCCTTCGAGGCCGACGAGCTGCACCGCATCGTCGACCTCATGCGGGAGCTTCGGGCGTCGCGGGCCCGCATGCACGTCCGCGAGGAGCTGCCGTTCCACACGGGTCGTCGCGTGCCCGTCGGCGAGCTCATCGCGTCGCTGCGCTAGAGGACTGGGCCCCAGTCGTCAGTCGTCGCTCGGCCGCAGCGTCATGCTGATCGAGTTGATGCAGTAGCGCTGGTCGGTCGGGGTGCCGTAGCCCTCACCCTCGAAGACGTGCCCGAGGTGGCTCCCGCAGCTGGCGCAGCGCACCTCGACCCGCTTCATGCCCATCGAGACGTCCTCGATGTACTCGACCGAGTCACCCGCCAGGGGGGAGTAGAAGGACGGCCACCCGCAGTGGCTGTCGAACTTGGTGCCTGAGGTGAACAGCTCGGCACCGCACGCCCGGCAGGCATAGACGCCCTCGGTCTTGGTGTCGGTGTACTCGCCGACGAAGGGGCGCTCGGTGCCCGCCTGGCGCAGCACCTGGTACTCGGCCGGGCTGAGCTCCGCACGCCATTCGTCCTCGGTCTTKGACACGGCATACGTCCGGTCGTTCTGCTTCATGCTCATCGTTCGGGACCTTTCGGTTCGGGTGGCACCTGTTCAACACGGTATGGCGCGTGGTTCGTTCCCGAGGGCACGCCCGGATGCCCGCTACGCCTCGGTGCCCACCGAGTCGGAGACCTCGGCGGCGACGCGGCGGCGCAGGTGGGCCGTGTGCGGGTCGCCCGCCACGGCGCCGATGTCGACCCGGAAGCGGGTGTGGTCGGCACCGACCAGGCCGAGGGTCCACCGATGGGGCTCGCTGTGGTGCTCCTCGTCGCTGATCGCGAGGGGAGACCCCGAGGCGCCTTCCCAGACCAGGGCGACGAGGTCGCGGGCAGCCTCGACCGCCTCCTCGCGGGTGAGCCGTCGGTTCGACGCCGGTGCCAGGGCACTGAGGTCCTGCATCAGTGTTGTCAGTCGCTCGAGGCCGGCCACCGCGTCGGCCGTGGGGGCCACGAGGTCCAGGCGGATCTCGGTCCGTGCCTCACTCCGCTCGGGGCCCACCCCCTCGTGGTTGCGTGACACCCGGAGTGACCACAGGGTCTGTTGGCCCATCTCCACCGGGACGCGGGCGAGCAGGTCGAGGACGGAGCGTTCGTCGAACGACTGCCACGGCGCGATGTCGATGGACACCACGAACGCGTCGACGGTGTCGGCGTGGGCGATGCGACGCAGGGTCGCGATGATGCGCACCTGGTCGAGCCGGAACACGTCGACAGCGCTGCTCGCCGCCGCCGAGGTCACGACCCCAGCGTGTTCCCCGGACGCGGGTGGGTCAAGGCATACGATCGCCGCGTGACTGCTGCCGCGATGGTTCAGGTGCCGGGGGGACCGGACGGTGTCCGCGAGGTACGGATCTCCAGCCCCGACCGGCTGATCTGGCCTGACGAGGGCATCACGAAACTCGACCTCGCGCAGTACGCGGTCGACGTGTCGGAGGGGTTCATGCGCGCGCTCGGCAACCGGCCGGTGACCCTGCAGCGGTTTCCTGACGGGATCACGGGCGAGGAGTTCTGGACCAAGAACCCGCCCAAGGGGATGCCGGACTGGATCACCCCGGTGATGTGCACCTACCCCAGCGGACGCAAGCACCTCCAGGTGGTCGTCGACGAGCCCGCCAGCGTGGTGTGGGCGATGCAGATGAACACCGTCACGTTCCACCCGTGGCCGGTCCGCACGAGCAACGTCGACAACCCCGACGAGCTGCGGATCGACCTCGACCCGCAGCCGGGGCGCGACTTCGGGGACGCCGTCGAGGCCGCGCTGGCGCTGCGCGAGGTGCTGGCCGAGATCGGGCTGACCGGCTGGCCGAAGACGTCGGGCAACCGCGGCGTGCACGTGTTCGTGCGCGTCGCGCCCACGCACGAGTTCCTCGACGTGCGGCACGGCGTGATCGGCATCGCGCGCGAGCTGGAGCGCCGCCTGCCCGACCTCGTCACGGCGTCCTGGTGGAAGGAGGAGCGGGGCGAGCGGGTCTTCGTCGACTTCAACCAGGCCTGTCGCGACCGCACCATCGCCTCGGCCTGGAGCCCACGACCCCTGCCGGGCGCCCCGGTGAGCATGCCGGTGACCTGGGAGGCGTTGTCCTCGGTCGCACCCGGCGACTTCACCGTGCGGACCGTGCCGGGCATCCTGGCGGCCGACGGCGACGCCTGGGCCGGGATGGACGATGCCGTCGGTGACGTCTCGACCGCGATCGCCCTGTGGGACAAGGACGTCCACGAGCGAGGGCTCGGTGAGCTCAACTTCCCGCCGGACTACCCCAAGATGCCGGGGGAGCCGCCACGGGTGCAGCCGAGCAAGCGCCGCAAGGACAAGGGCGACGACGAGTACATGGGCCCGAAGGCCGACCGCGACGCCGAGCTGCGCGCCCAGTGGGGGCCGGTCGTCCCGCCCGTGGCGCCGATGCTGGCCAAGCCGGTCAAGGGGATCCCGAAGGGCGACTACCTCTTCGAGCCGAAGTGGGACGGGTTCCGGTCGATCATCTTCCGTTCCGGTGACGAGGTCGAGATCGGCAGCCGCAACGAGAAGCCGATGACGCGGTACTTCCCCGAGGTCGTCGAGGCGGTGCTGGCCAACTTCCCGCAGCGGTGCGTCGTCGACGGCGAGATCGTCCTCATCGGGGGGTCCGGCGACCGGCTCGACTTCGATGCGCTCCAGCAGCGGATCCACCCAGCCGCATCACGGGTCAAGAAGCTGGCGGCCGAGACGCCGGCGAGTTTCGTGGCCTTCGACCTGCTGGCGATCGGCGACCAGGACCTGACGGGTGAGCCCTTCGAGGTGCGGCGGGCCGCGCTCGAGGAGGCGCTGGCAGGTGCGCAGGCCCCGATCCACCTCACCCGCGCGACCCGGGACCCCGCGGTGGCGCAGGACTGGTTCGAGCAGTTCGAGGGGGCGGGGCTCGACGGCGTCATCGCCAAGCCCCTGGACATCGCGTACGTCCCCGACAAGCGGCTCATGCTCAAGATCAAGCACGAGCGCACGGCGGACTGCGTCGTCGCGGGGTACCGCACCCACAAGAGCGGCGACGCCGCCATCGGCTCGCTGCTGCTCGGCCTTCACGCCGAGGACGGCTCGTTGCAGAGCGTCGGCGTGATCGGGGCCTTCCCCATGGCCCGCCGCAAGGAGCTGTTCGAGGAGCTGCAACCCCTCGTGACGGACTTCGACGACCACCCGTGGGCGTGGGCCGCCCAGGAGATGGGCAGCCGGACGCCGACGAGTGGCGCGACGTCCCGATGGAACGCCACCAAGGACCTCTCGTTCACGCCGCTACGACCCGAACGCGTCGTCGAGGTGAGGTACGACCACATGGAGGGGTCGCGCTTTCGGCACACCGCCCAGTTCGTCCGGTGGCGTGAGGACCGCACCCCTGAGTCCTGCACCTACGAGCAGCTCGAGGAACCGGTGAGCTTCGATCTGGCCGACGTGCTCGGAGACCGGTGACCGTGCCTGTCCAGAGTCGTGCCCGACAGCAGAGTCGTGGCCGGCAGGCCGCCGTGGCCGCTGCCGTCTCCAGCGCGTCGGCGGTGGCCGTCGGGGGAGTGACGGCCCTCGGGGCCGCCGCCTACTTCGCCCGCAAGGTCCTCACACCGGACCGTCAGCGCCCGGACGACACCCAGATCCTCGGGGTGGGCGACTCGTCGGTGGTCCTGGACCTGACTCCCGACACGGTGATGCCCGGTCGGTACGGGCTGTGGCTGGACGGGGCCGGCGGCCACGTCCGGCTCGGCGACGTGCTCGACGTCGACGAGGACCGCGGCCGGGTCCGTCGTGCCGTGGACGGTGTCGACTACGGCCACCTGGCGCCCGGGTTCGCCCGCTGGAACCAGTACTACTACGCCGGGCCGCCGGATCGGGCCCTCGGCCTGCGGACCGAGTACGTCGACGTCGTCACCGAGCTCGGGACCATGCCTGCCTGGGTGGTCCCGGCGCCCGCCGCGTCGGACCGCTGGGCGGTGCTGGTGCACGGCAGGGGAGCGCGCCGCGACGAGGGTCTTCGGGCCGTCAGGCCGTTGCACGACAACGGGATCAACGTGATCATCCCGAGCTATCGCAACGACGTCGGCGCCCGCAGTGGGCCCGACGGCCGCTACAACCTGGGGCTGTCCGAGTGGAGGGACATCGAGGACGCGGGGCTGCACGCCGTCAGGCGCGGCGCGCGAGAGCTCATCCTTGTCGGGTGGTCGATGGGTGGGGCGATCGTGCTGCAGACACTCAGCCGGTCCTGGCTGGCCGACCACGTGTCCACCGTGGTGCTGGACGCCCCGGTGATCGACTGGGGCGATGTCCTCGTGCACCACACCCGCGCCCACGGCATACCGGCTCCGATCGGTGGGCTGAGCAGGGCCCTCATGGGGCAACGGTCGGCGCGCCGGCTGGTGGGTGTCCACGACCCGGTGGACGTCGCCAAGACGAACTGGGTGGCGCGGTCGCACGAGCTGGCACACCCGACCTTGCTGATCCACTCCGTCGACGACGAGTTCGTCCCCGTGGGGCCGTCGCAGGAGCTTGCGGCGGCGAGACCCGACCTGGTGACCATGGAGCACTGGGACACGGCCCGGCACACCAAGGAGTGGAACGTCGACCCCGAGCGCTGGGAGCGTTCGGTGGCGGAGTTCGTCAGCTCTTGACGCGCCAGCGGCCGAGGATCGTGCCGTCCTGCTCGACGAGGAGCATCGGCGTGAGGTGCCGGTCGAACGCGGGGCCGTCGACGATGGCCTTGTGGTTGCCGCCGACGACCATCGGCGACCAGGTGAGGTCGAGCTCGTCGACGACGCCCGCGGCGAGCAGGCTGCCGAAGAGCTGGGGCCCGCCCTCGCAGAGGATCTGCCGGAATCCCTTGTCCTCGAGCGCGTTGCGCATGGCACGCAGGTCGACCCGGTCCTTGCCGACGGTCAGGACGAACTCCTCGCCGATCAGCTCGCGAGAGGCGTCGAGGGCGTGCCGGTCAGCCCCGGAGCGGGTGACGAGCAGGACCGAGCCGACGGGGCCGTCGGCGACGCTGACCGGCAGCTGGCCGGAGTGGCTGACCACGACGAGGGTCGGCGCGGCGGGGTCGTCGGCCCGCAGGGACGGGTAGCTCTCGGCGCGCACCGTGCCGGCGCCGACGACGACCACGTCGCTCTGACGGCGCAGCAGGTCGAACACGACGTGGTCCGCCTCGGTGTTGATGGTTCCGGTCCGACCGTCCGCGCCGGTCGCGGCACCGTCGAGGGTGGCCACGAAGTTGGCTCGCAGCCAGCGTCGTGCCGGGGCGGCGTACAGGTCGTCGAGGGTCGTGGCGTCGATGGTCTGTCCCGGCGTGCGGGTGCCCGACGCGTCGAGCAGCAGGCGCATGAGGGGCAGTCTGTCACTCGGATGGTCAGGAGTCGGTCATACCCCGGCTGAATACTCGACCAGCCGTCCTGCGAAGCGCCGCGTCAATTGTTCCCGGTGGCCGCGATGCCGGCGACCACCATCAGGCCGATCGCGGCGAGCACCGTGAGTCCCACTCCCACACCGAAGGCGATCCATCCCCAGCGCGTGAGGGTGGCGGAGCGAGCAGGCGAGTTCTTGTGCTGGACCACCGCCACGATGCCCAGAACCGCAGCCGGGAGCGCCATGACGCAGCCCAGGAGGGTGAAGACGCCGGCAACGGCCAGCTGCACCACGGCCGAGGAGTTGTCCGGGCCCGCAGGCGCGGGAGTCGACCGTCCATGGTGGGTCAGTTCTGGCTCGTTCGTCGTGTTCGTCATGTCGCTCACTGACCGGATCCCTTGGGTGGTGCACTGCGAAGGTCCACCGTAGGGGTCTGGCCCACCCTGACGGACACGATTGGCCAAACCCTCCTAGGCTGCACCCCGTGCCCGGCTCCCTCCTCGACCGCTCCCCGCGGCTGGACCGTGGTCGGCTGGTCCGCGAGCTGGTGCCGCCACCCCGGTTCGACTCCGAGCGCTTCGCCACGTACCGGCCGGACCCTGCCCAGCCCAGCCAGGCGCGCGCGGTCGAGCGACTCCACGCGTATGCCGCGGGGCTGGGTGCCCCTGCGCGCAGCCGGTTCGGGTTGCGTCGTGCCCGGCCGGCGGCCGCGCGGGGCGTGTACCTCGACGGCGGGTTCGGAGTGGGGAAGACGCACCTGCTGGCGTCGCTGTGGCACGAGGCGCCCGGGCCGAAGGCGTTCGGGACGTTCGTCGAGTACACGAACCTGGTCGGTGCGCTGGGATTCGCTGCCACCGTCGAGGCCCTCAGTGGGCACCAGCTCGTCTGCATCGACGAGTTCGAGCTCGACGATCCCGGCGACACGGTGCTCATGGCGACCCTGCTCGGACGACTGGCGGAGGCGGGGGTCTCGCTGGCCGCCACGTCCAACACGCTCCCGGACGCCCTCGGCCAGGGGCGGTTCGCCGCCGAGGACTTCCTGCGCGAGATCCAGGCGCTGTCATCACGGTTCGACGTCCTCACGGTGGACGGCCCGGACTACCGTCATCGCGACACGATCGACAGCCCAGCCCCGTTGGCCGAGTCCGAGGTGGCAGACGCGGTGGACCGCGAAGGTGGCCTGCTCGACCACTTCGTGGATGTCACGCGGCACCTGGCGACAGTGCACCCCAGCCGGTACCGCGCGATGCTGGACGGGGTGGAGGCGGTCGGGTGGACCCACGTGCGCCCCGTGCCCGACCAGGCCGTGGCCCTGCGGCTCGTCGTCCTGGCCGACCGGCTCTACGACGCCGACATCCCGGTCCTCGCCAGCGGCGTCCCGTTGGGTGAGGTCTTCCCACCCGAGCTGCTCGCGGGCGGCTACCGCAAGAAGTACTACCGGGCTCTGTCCAGGTTGACGGCGCTGGCGGCCCACTCCGATGGCGGGACATCCTGAGAGTCGGGTGGCCAAGGGCGCACTGCCCCTCTGGCGCATCCCTCCGGGGTGCGCCTAACCTCCAGGCATGAGCCGGTTCGGTTTCCGAGGGCAGCCTGAGCCGCCTGGTGAGGCGTCGGGCGACGAAGACCCCGTGGTACGCCAGTACCGCTATCTGCTGCGCACCGCGCCGGCCGATGCGCTCGAGGCGGCGCACGGGGAGGCGATTCCAGCGCTGTCACAGGCGAATCAGGAGTCCCTGCTGGAGGCCGTCCAGGGCAGCCTCCTGGTCGGTGGCCACCTGACCACCAGGGACCACGCGAAGATCGCGCACCTCGTCACGGCCGGCGAGCGTCGGGCGCCGGGCCAGCTGCTCGCGGCCCTCCCGGCCGACGTCCTCCAGAGCCTCGCCGCCGCAGTGCTGGATTCCGAGCCGTCCTTCGGGTTGCTGGGCGGCTACGCGTCCTGGGACGGCGCCGAGCCGCAGACCCCGGACCACCCGGACTGGGCGGACGGAGGCTTCGACCCCCAGGTGGGGACCGGGAAGCCGCGCAATGACCCCCGGACCGCCAAGGGCTACGCGGACGGGGGCCCCTGACCCCTGAGCTGCGCGAGGCGGCATACCTGCTCACTGCCCTCGCGCGGCCTGACCTGCGGTGACAGGATGCGGGAATGGCGAAAAAGGGGAAGAAGGACAAGAAGTCCAAGGTCGCGGGGATCGATGCGACCAAGGCCAAGGACACAGCTCCGAAGGCCGTCGCCTTCGCGGATGCGTTGCGGGTGGACGAGGGGTTCATCCTGGCCGACCTCGACCCGCGGTCCACCCCGGCGTTCGACGGTGACAAGGCGGCAGGCGAGCAGGCCCTCGCGGCCCGGGCGGGGGAGATCAGCGGCTTCCAGGAGAAGCTGTATGCCGAGTCCAAGGGCGGCGGGAACCGCTCGCTCCTGCTCGTGGTGCAGGGCATGGACACCTCCGGCAAGGGCGGGATCATGCGCCACGTGGTGGGGCAGATGGACCCGCAGGGCGTGCACTACACGGCGTTCAAGGCGCCGACCGCCGAGGAGAAGAAGCACCCGTTCCTCTGGCGCATCCGCAACGCGCTGCCCGCGCCGGGACAGGTCGGGGTGTTCGACCGCTCGCACTACGAGGACGTCCTGATTGTCCGGGTGCGGGAGCTGGTGCCCCGATCGGTCTGGTCCCGCCGCTACACCCAGATCGCCGACTTCGAGTCCAAGCTGGCCGACTCGGGGACCACCATCGTCAAGGTGATGCTGCACCTGTCCTCCGACGAGCAGAAGGCGCGGCTGACCGAGCGGCTGGACCGCGAGGACAAGCACTGGAAGTACAACCCCGGTGACGTCGACGAGCGGCTGCTGTGGCCCGCGTACCAGGAGGCCTACCAGGCCCTGCTGGAGAAGACGTCCACGGATGCCGCTCCCTGGTACGTCGTCCCGGCCGACCGCAAGTGGTACGCCCGGCTGGCGGTCCAGAACCTCGTCCTGGAACACCTTGCGCAGATGGACCCGCAGTGGCCACCGGCCGACTTCGACGTCGCGACCGAGCAGGAGCGGCTCGCCAAGTCCTGAGGCGGGCGGTCGACGTCGGCGTCCCCGGGCGGGGCCGGCGCGTGCGATGAGTTCTCGCTCGCCTGGTGGTGCACCACCACACCCACGAAAGGAATCACCGTGCTGAACGACTCCCAGGCCTTCAGCGGGTTCTCGGTGGACRACACCGATGCCGCACGCACCTTCTACGAGGACGTGCTCGGGCTCGCCGTCACCGAGGAGAACGGCATCCTCAGCATCCATCTCGGCGGAGGTCACCGTGCCATCGCGTATCCCAAGCGCGACCACCAGCCGGCGACCTTCACGATCCTCAACTTCCCGGTGTCGGACATCGAGGCAACAGTTGCCGGGTTGGCTGATCAGGGGGTGCGCTTCGAGCGCTATGCCGGGACGCCGATGGAGACCGACGAGCAGGGCATCTTCCGCGGGGGTGGCCCGCTCATCGCGTGGTTCACCGACCCAGCGGGCAACGTGCTGTCGGTGGTCGAGGCTTAGGAGCGGCACCAGATCCCGGGTGACACGGCCTACGCTTCGACCATGTCCAACGACCAGAAGGCCATCTGGCAGCGGTACTACCGGGAACGTCGCGAGGCGCTGATCTCCAAGGTCGAGGACCTGTCGGAGTACGAGGCTCGCAGGCCCCGCACACCAACCGGAACCAGTCTGATCGGCATCATCAAGCACGTCCTCAACGTGGAGGCGGTCTACCTCGGCGCCACCTTCGGACGCCCGTTCCCTCACGCTGAGGAGTTGGTCGCCGACGAGGAGTATGGGTCCGATCCGCAGGCCGACTGGTACCTCACCGCCGACGAATCCACTGCCGGCATCATCGACCTCTATCGCCGCGTGATCGCTCACTGCGAGCAGACCGTCGAAGTGCTCGGGCTCGACACCGTCGGCCATGTCCGGCATTGGGGTGACAAGGAGGTCACACTGCACTGGATCTTGGTGCACAACTTCAACGACCTTGCCCAGCACAACGGCCAGGCAGACATTCTGCGCGAACAGGTCGACGGCAGCGTTGGGTGGCGGCAGCCAGGCGACAACATTCCGGACGGGTACGACTGGCCGGAGTACGTCGCGAGGCTCACCGGGCTCGCCGAGACGTTTCGCCAGTAGCGCCGTTCTATGTTCAGATCCCGGCGTGGGACAACCAAGGGCCGAGGCGCGAGCTCTATTCGGCACAACCGCCCCGCGGCATGGCCGGATGGTCAGCCGGAGGTATGGCGCCCCGTGATACCTCCCGGCGTTCGCCTGTGCAGGATCAACTGGACCATCAGGATCGGCAAGCCGATCCACGCCGGCAGAGCACTCAGCCGCGCCACAGTCCGCGGCATGGTCGGGCGGTCGCCCGTAACGCGGCATATCCGGATGTTCGTTCCGGGGGTCAGCGGGCTCCTCAGTGCGGCCTGGTGAGTTCCTGTCGAAGGACCTCAATGTAGAAGGCGACGCCCGCAGTGAGGGCCTCATCGTTGAAGTCGTAGGTGCGGCTGTGTAGAGGTGCACCGCCGGCGGCGTCGTCGGTGCCGTTGCCGATGAAGCTGAAGCAGGAGGGGACGTGGCGCGCGAACACGCCGAAGTCATCGCTAGCCATGATCGGTAGGCAGTTGCCGTCGACCCGGTCCTCGCCCAGAGCCGTGGCGGCCGCTCGTGCGGCCAGCCCTGCTCGTTCGGAATCGTTGATGGTCGGGGCGAACTCGTGGGTGTAGGTGACGGAGGCGCTGGCACCGTGGGCTGACGCGATGCCCACGGCGATCTCTCGGATGCGGCGCTCGAGGAGGGCCTGCGTCGTCGGGTCGAAACTGCGAGTGTCGCCGGTGATGGACACGCTTCCGGGAATGGCGTTACGGGCACCGTCAGTGTGGAACTCGGTGCACGAGAGCACGGCTGGAGTGACTGGGTCGATCGTTCTGGCGACGACCGTCTGCAAGGCGAGGACGATCTCCGCGCCGATGACGAGCGGGTCAATGACAGCGTCGGGCCGGGCTGCGTGGCCACCGCGGCCGGTGATGGCGATGGTGAAGTTGTCCTCGCTGGCCATGACGCCGCCGGCTCGGGTGAGTAGGTGCCCGGTGGGGATGCCGGGGAGGTTGTGCAGGCCGTGGAGAGCGTCGAGGGGGAAGCGTTCGAGGAGTCCGTCGTCGATCATCGCCTGGGCGCCGCGGCCGGGTTCCTCAGCGGGTTGGAAGATCACGCGGACGGTGCCGTCGAGGGTGACGTCGGCTGCTGCCGTCGCGGCCGCGCCGAGGACCATGGCCATGTGTCCGTCGTGGCCGCAGGCGTGCATGCGTCCGTGGTGGGTCGATCCGTGGCTGCGGCCTTCGACCTCGGCGATGGGGAGGGCGTCCATGTCGGCCCGCAGGCCCACGGAGCGGGTGGACGCCCCTCGTGTCAGGGAGCCGACGACTCCGGTTCCGCCAACGCCCCGGCTGACCTCGAACCCCAGGGTCTCGAGCACGTAGGCGACATAGGTGGAGGTGGCGTGCTCTTCGCACGCGATCTCGGGGATGCGGTGCAGGTCTCGGCGCCAGGTCCGCAGCTGAGCGTCGAGGTGTGGCGTCACGAGGCGGCTCCTTCGGTGCTGAGCAGGACAATGACGGCATCCTCGGGCAGGTCGAGGTCGTAGCGGTGGGTCGGGTCGGCCAGTGCAGCACGGACCCCAGCCAGGGTGGCGGCGCCGCACGCGCCCGAAGAGACGCCGAGCCCTGCGAGATCGGCGGACGCGCGCAGGGCGGCGGTGTCGTGGACGACGACAGCGGCGTCGAGCCCGTCGCGTAGGACGGGCCAGGCGAGGCTCGATATCGTGCCGCAGTTCAGGCCGGCCATGACCGTGGAGGCCGTAGGGACGCTCGTCGGCCGACCTTGCGCGAGGCTGGCGATGACACAGCCCGCACTGTCGGGCTCGACCGACAGCACGCGAGTCACGCCTTGGCCGGGTCGGCGGTAGTGCGCGACCACCGCCTGCGCCAACGAGCCGACCCCGACCGGGACTGCGATGAGGTCGGGGGTGCGGCCGAGTTGCTCGTCGATCTCGTCCAGCAGGGTGTCGTAACCCTCGACGATCCAGCCGGGGACCTCCTCGTAGCCCTCCCACGCGGTGTCCTGCACCAGCTCTCGGCCGACGTCGGCGGCAGCGTACCCGGCGGCAACACGGACCGCGTCGTCGTAGTCCCCGTCGACCCATCGGACCTGCGCGCCCTCCGCCTCGATGAGCTCAGCCGTCTGGCGGAGCATCACGCCGGGCACGAACACCGTGGCGGCGGTGCCGAGTAGACGGGCCATGCGCGCCACCGCGCGACCGTGGTTGCCGTCGGTCGCCGTCACCAGGTGCGCCCCGGGGGAACGCTTGAGCACCCGTATGCACGCCCACGACGCACCCAGCACCTTGAACGCGGGTAGCCCGAGGCGCATCGACTCGTCCTTGACGAGCACCCGCCGCACACCCAGCTCGGCGCCCAGGCTCGGCAGGTCGACCAGCGGCGTCGGCTCATAGCCGGGCAGGTCACGGTGAAACTCGCGAGTCGCCGCGCCCGGGCCGGACAGCCACCCCAGGGCGTCGGGATTGTGGAACCAGGTCGTCATTGGCCCAGTGTTCTGGGCGGACACGCATCACGTCCAGCGCATAGTCTTGAGCAAAACCCTTAAGCAGATCTGATGGGTGGTGGCTGTACGTGTTCGAGGTCAAGCGTTTACACCTGCTCGTCGAGCTATCGCGCCGGGGCACGATCGCGGCCGTGGCCCACGCCCTGTCGTTCAGCCCGTCCGCGGTGTCCCAGCAGCTGAGCGTGCTCGAACGAGAAGCCGGGGCCCGCCTCCTCGAACCCGACGGGCGCCGTCTCCGCCTGACACCCGAGGGCGAACTGCTCGTCAAGCACGCCACCACCGTCCTCGCACAGCTCGAACGCGCGCACGCAGACCTCGCATCCTTTCGAGGCGATGTCACCGRAACCGTCAAAGTGGCCGCCTTCCAGAGCGCCATCCTCTCCCTCGTCCTGCAGGCCGTCACCCTCATGGCCGATCAGCACCCCGACTGTCGCCTCGAGGTCACCGAGCTCGAACCCGAAACCGCCCTGCCCGCACTCGCCGCTGGAGACTTCGACCTCGTCCTGGCCGAGGAGTACCCAGGGCACCCGCTCCCCGTCATTCCAGGCGCTGACCTGAACGAACTGACCACCGACCCGCTCGAGCTCGTCGTCCCGACCACCTGGGACGAGGTCACAACACTCGAAGCCCTCGCCGATCGGCCACTCGCCCTGGAACCCCCCGGCACCACATCCCGCACCTGGGCCACAGCACTGTGCCGAACGACCGGGTTCGAGCCCGACATCCGCTACACGTCCACCGACCTACAGATCCACCTACGAGTCGTCCAAGAAGGACTCGCAGCAGCCCTCCTGCCCGGCCTCGCCGACGCCAGCCATCGCGACGGCGTCATCACTCACGCACTCCCAGGGCGCCCCTACCGGCGCATCCTGACCGCGACCCGGGTCGGCAGCCGTGAACACCCACGCATCGCGGCGACGCACCAAGCCCTGAAGACAGCAGCCGCCGGCCAAACCCGGCGCCAGACCCGCGAGAGCCGGCCATGAGCTCCCGCACATCGGCATGAGAGGACGGCGAAGGGTTAGAACGGCGGTTCGTCGTCGCGGGCCGGGATCGTCGACCGGCGGCGGCTTCCTGGCGACTTGCGGGCGACCCCCTGGGCGGCCTCGTGTGGTGGGGTGGGGGAGGGGTCGCTGGCGCGGATCCGCTCACCACGACGCAGCGCTCGGCGATTGCGCTGGCTGATCGTGTCGCTGCGGCAGGCCCTCGCGATCAGCCCGCGCTCGAGGTCGTGGGTGACCTCGTCCTCGAGGAGCGAAGGCAGGGCAGGGACCGACGCGGGCAGCGACGAGGACGCGGGCAGCGATGCGCGAACCGCGGCCGGCAGTGGTGCTGGCGCGGCTGTCGGAACCGTCGCGATGCGTTCTGCCGGAGTGGCGCCAGCCGTCGTGTGCAGGTGGTCAGTGGGATAGGTCGTGCGTCGTCGCCCGGTCGGGTCGACCCACGTCACGACGGCGTCCGGTCGGGCTGTGACGTTCCACCCAGGACGTTGCTTGATGCGGTGATGTCGGCGACAGAGGCAGATGAGGTTGCCCGGGTCGGTCGGTCCGTGTGGCCACGCCCTGACGTGGTCGAGGTCGCAGGACCGTGCGCTGACCGCGCACCCGGGGAACCGGCAGCCGCCGTCACGCGCCCGGACGAAGGCGACCATCCACGCAGGCGGGCGATAGGAGTCGCTCGTGGGGGAGGCGTCCTGGCCCAGTGGGAGGGTGGTCAGCGCACCGGTCACGTCGTCGCAGGCCAGCACCTCGACGGACGACGCCGGGACGACACCAGCCCGTCCGGCGGTCGCGGTGGCCGCCCCGGGGCGGCGTGAGCCGTGGCCCCGTAGGCGAGAGCGCCGCGAGGGGAGCGGCGCGCCGGGGAGCCCCGCCAGCCAGGAGGCGCGGACGTGGGTGATGCCCGGCATCCCGAAGGCAGTCACCGGGACGAGGGCCGCGTCGTCGGCGCCCAGCGGGCCCGCTGGCCCGGTCGAGGGGTCGACGGCGTGGCGGGCCACCTCGCTGGCCGGAACCGTCAGATGCACCGCGACCTTTCCGGTGGCGCGAGCATGGATGAGGTCCATCAGGGCGTCAGCCCGAGCTGTCTCGAGGCCGGCGCAGCGACCCTCGGACACGTAGCTGCGGGCCAGCCCGTCGACGACGGACCAGGCCGAGCGTGACTGCTCGACCGGCAGGGTCGCGCTCCACTCGTCGACGCCCGGAGCCCAGGCGGAGCGGCGCAGCGAGCGCTCACCACGGGCCCGATCGGCCAGGCGGCGCACGAGCTCGGGGTCGACGCGCTCCAGCGTGCGTCGCGTGCGCCGGCGCAGCGGGCCTGCAGCCTCGGCGCCGCCGGTCGCCATCAGGCGCTCTACGACGACACCGTCGACGTGGCCACACACGTCCGGGTCGGCCTCACGCAGCTCGGTGGCGACGACACCGGCGCGGTAGGCGTCGAGGCGACCAGCAGCCATCTCGCCCAGCAGCAACGGGTGGCGGGTCATGAGGTCCACCGCCAGCGACACCCGGTCGAAGGCCGCAGCCGCGCTGAGGCCGAGGAGGTCGTCGACCAGCGCCGGGGCGTCGAGCCGCTGGTGGCCCAGACCGCGGAACTCCTCGACGACCGTGCCGTCCTCGAGGGCGACCTCGTCGCGGGCCGCGATCTGCGCGAGCGCCACGGTCTGGAGGGCGGCCACGACATTGAGGACCTCTTGGCAGCCGGCGACCAGATGCACCCAGTCGTCGGTGTTCGCGCTCGAACCCCGCGCCCGGGCATCGGTCAGCTGCTCCTGCAGCTGCGTCCGGATCCCCCCGAGTTCGAACATGCGTCCATTCTAGGCGATATCGGACATCGGGGGCAAGATCCGATGGCGACGAATCCTGTTCACCAGCAACGCATTTCGCGTCCCGGCGGGCAGTCGGCGCCTGTCAGTGCCTCGTGCTAGACGGTGAAGGCCCGGTCGACGAGAGTGCGCGCGGTGGTGGCCGACAGCCCGGCGTCCAGCGTGCCGAAGGTGACCCCGTGGTCGCCCCCGAGCCGGCTCGCCACGAAGGCGTCGGCGACGGTCGTCGGTGCGTACTGCACGAGCAGGCAGGCCTGCAGGGTCACCGCGAGGTGCTCCACCAGGCGCCGGGCGCCGGCCTGCGCCCCGGGCTGTCCCGCCGCAGCCACGACGTCGTCGACCTGCGCGATGGCGGTGTCGAGCACGGCACTGTGGCCGTGGGCGAGCTGGACCTCCTTGCGGAACGCCTCCACGGACAACGGTTCCCGGCTGATCGCGCGCAGGACGTCGAGTGCGTTGACGTTGCCCGAGCCCTCCCAGATCGAGTTCAAGGGCGCTTCGCGGTAGAGCCGGGCCAGGCCGTTCTCCTCGACGTACCCGTTGCCGCCGAGGCATTCCAATGCCTCGGCCACCATGGGCGAGGTGCGCTTGCAGACCCAGTACTTGCCGACAGCGACGCCCAGCCGGGACAAGGCGGTGTCACCCTCGTCGACGGCGTGTGCGAGTCGCAGTGCGAGCGTGGTGGCCGCCTCGACCTCGAGGGCCAGGTCCGCCAGGACGTTCTGCATCAGCGGCTGGTCGACCAGCAGGGCGCCGAAGGCGGACCGGTGGCGGGTGTGGTGGACCGCGCGAACGAGTGCGGCCCGCATCGTCGAGGCCGATCCGAGGATGCAGTCGAGCCGGGTCGCGGCGACCATGTCGAGGATCGTGCGGATGCCCCGGCCCTCGTCGCCGACCCGCACACCCCACGTGCCGTCGAGCTCGACCTCGGAGCTGGCGTTGGAGCGGTTGCCCAGCTTGTCCTTGAGCCGTTGCAGCGCAAAGGCATTGCGGGTGCCGTCGTCGAGCACGCGGGGGACGAGGAAGCAGCCGATACCGGCGTCGGTCTGGGCGAGGACCAGGAAGGCGTCGCTCATGGGCGCCGAACAGAACCACTTGTGGCCCGTGAGCCGGTACGTGTCGCCACCCTCCAGCGGTCCGCCCCGGGTGGCGACGGCGCGGGTGGTGTTGGCGCGCACGTCCGACCCACCCTGCTTCTCGGTCATGCCCATCCCGGCGATGACGCCGCGCTTGCGGTCGAGCGGGCGCAGCCCGAAGTCGTAGGTGCGGGACGCGAGCCCCGGGACCCAGCGCTCCGCGAGGGCGGGGTTGGCCGCGAGCGCCGGCGCCGCGGCATACGTCATCGAGATGGGGCACAGGTGCCCCTGCTCGTTCTCGGACCACGCGATGAACCCGGCCGCCCGGCGGACGTGGTCACCGCTGCCGGCCGCTGCGGTCCACGGTTCGGCGGTGAGGCCGGCGCCCACGGCGACCGTCATGAGCTCGTGCCACGCGGGGTGGAACTCGACCTCGTCGATGCGTTCGCCGGACGGGGAGTGGGTGCGCAGCCGAGGCTCGAACTCGTTGGCCTGAGTGGCCCACCCACGCGCCTCGGCGCTGCCCCCACGGGTGCCGAGACCCACGATCTGCTCGTATGCCGTGGGGCCGGCCCAGCGCTCCAGACCCTCTGCCAGCGCGGGTTGGGTGAGGACGGTGTTGTAGTCCGGGAGCGGGGGCACCTGGTTCGTCACGGCGTGGGTGGGCACGGTGGAACGATATGCCGGGATACCGTGACGGGGTGACTTTGAAGGCTCGGGTGCGCCGCGAGCTCCTTCGCGTGCCGGGGGCGCTGCCGTTGGCGCGGCTCACGGTGGAGACGATCCGCGTGTGCCTGCGCTACCGCGTCACCGGTCTGGCGTCAGAGGCCGGCTTCTTCATGCTGCTGTCGCTGCCTCCGCTGCTGCTGGGGCTGTTCGGTGGTGTGGGGTACCTCGGCAAGTGGCTGGGGGCCAACACCGTCGCCGACATCATCTCCGGCATCCAGTCGTGGGCGTCGAACTTCCTCACCGACCAGATCGTCAGCAGCATCGTCCTGCCGACCACGCAGGACGTGTTCCGGAACGGGCGCTTCGACCTCATCTCGGTCGGCTTCCTGCTCTCGGTGTGGTCCGGCTCCCGGGCGCTCAACGTGTTCGTCGACACCATCTCGATCATGTACGGCCAGTCCGGGGTGCGGGGAATCGTCCGCACCCGGGCGTTGTCGCTGACGCTGTACTTCCTGTCTCTGGTCGTCGGGATCGTCGTCATCCCGTTGGTCGTGATCGGCCCGACCTGGCTCAAGGACCTGCTGCCGGCCGAGGCCGAGTTCCTCGCGTGGCTCTACTGGCCGGTCGTGACGGTCGTCGCAGTGGCGAGCATCGCGACGCTGTTCCACATCTCCACGCCCCGACGGTCGCCGTGGCTGCGGGACGTCCCGGGGTCCGTGCTGACCCTGACCATCTGGGTGCTGGCGTCGTTCGTGCTGCGCGGGACGATCACCGTGTCGCTGGACGGGACCTCGATCTATGGCCCCTTGTCCGCGCCGATCGTGCTCCTGATCTTCCTGTACGCCCTCGCGATCGCCCTGCTCATCGGTGCCGCGCTCAACGCCGCGATCCGCACCATGTGGCCGGTCGAGGAGCGGCAGTCGCTGCGGGCGCGGACGGTGGAGTGGGTCAAGGCCCGGGTTGCCCGGCGCCGCGAGGGCGCGCAGCCGGTCGCCAAGGCGGTCCGGCCCGCTGCCGGCGAGCCGGACGAGCTGACCGGGTCGATGGCGGCCCTGGCAGCCGAGGCGCGCAAGCCGCTGACCCCCGTTCCCCCAGCCCCGGACGAGGCCGCGGACGAGTCGTCGGGCGAGGCGGCGCCTGAGGCGTCCGCTGAGGCGTCGGCTCAGGACTCGACCAAGGGGTCGGCGAAGGGCTCGACCATGGGGTCGGCGCAGGGGTCGGCGAAGGGGTCGAATGACACCGGTGGCACCCGATTTGGAGACGATGCGCCGGATCAGATAATGTCTGTCCGCACGCGCAGCGGGGCTTGAAAAGCTCGCTCGACACCAATAGCGCGTGTAATGCGGATGTAGCTCAGTTGGTAGAGCGCAACCTTGCCAAGGTTGAGGTCGCCGGTTCGAGCCCGGTCATCCGCTCGGAGGGTTTGACCGCCTTCACGGTGGAGTGGCCGAGAGGCGAGGCAGCGGCCTGCAAAGCCGCGTACACGGGTTCAAATCCCGTCTCCACCTCGACTACGTAGAACCCGAAACAGCACCACCCTCGGGCGATTGGCGCAGTGGTAGCGCGCTTCCTTGACACGGAAGAGGTCACTGGTTCAAACCCAGTATCGCCCACCATCACGGAACGGCCCCTGACCTGCAGAACGCAGGCCAGGGGCCGTGTCGTTGCCTGCCAGGAATGTGCAGCGTTCCAGCAGCCGACAACACAGAGACCTGAGAGACCTAGACGCGGCCGGTCTCGTGGGCCCACATGGCCACCTCGACCCGGTTGCGGGCGCCGAGCTTTCTCATGAGGCTGGCGAGGTGGGCCTTGACGGTGCTGGGGGTGATGTAGAGGTCGCTGGCGATCTCGCTGTTGGTACGGCCTTGAGCCACGTGCAGGAGGACTTCCTCCTCCCGGGCCGTGAGCGGTTCTATCGGCTGTCGGGGCGGTGAGGTCTGTGCATGCGCGAATGCGGCGAGGAGTCGGACGGTCACGCTGGGGGCGATGAGTGCGTCTCCGTCTGCGGCGGCGTGGATGGCCTGAGTCAGCAGGGCGGGTCCGGCGTCCTTGAGCAGGAACCCGCGGGCGCCGGCCTTGAGCGCGCCGTGGACGTACTCGTCGGGGTCGAAGGTGGTGATGACCACGATCGGCAGGGGGTCGGTGACGTCGGGGCCGGCGAGGCGTCGGGTGGCTTCGATGCCGTCCATCAGCGGCATCCGGATGTCGAACAGTCCCACGTCGGGGCGCAGCTGGAGCGCCAGGCGCACCGCCTCGCGCCCGTCAGCGGCTGCGCCGATGACTTCGATGTCTGGTTGGGCGTCGAGGAGCATCGTCAGTCCGGTGCGCACGATGGGCTGGTCGTCGGCGATGAGCACCCTGATGCTCATCGTGGCGTCGCGGTCCGCGGCAGGTTCGCTTCGACCCGCCAGCCCCGGCCGGCGGTGGGGCCGGCGTGGAACGTACCGCCGAGCAGTGTCGCGCGCTCGCGCATGCCTACCAGGCCGTAGCCAGCTTGGGTGCGGCTTTGTAGGCCGGAGGAGCCGTCGTCCTCGATGGTCAGCCGGACCTGGTCGGCGTCTCCGGTGACGGCCACGGTGACGTGGGTGGCGTGGCGCGCGTGCCGTCGAGCATTGGTGATGGACTCCTGGGCGAGGCGGTAGATCGCGGCCCCGACCGCCTGGCTGAGGTCGTCGAGCTCACCCGCGAGCCTCACCTCGACGCAGGGACGTGTCTGGCCATCGTTGGCGAGCTGCTGGACCTCGGCCACGCCCGGCTGCGGCGCGAACTCGGTGTGTTCCGAGGCGCGGAGCACGCCGACGATGGCGCGCAGCTCGGTCAGCGTCCGGGTCGCGGCGTCCTCGATGGTGGTCAGGGCCTCGATGGCACGCTCGGGGTGGGAGGCCGCGATGGCACGTCCTGCTTGGGCCTGGATGGCGATTCCTGAGACGTGGTGGGCGACGGTGTCGTGGAGCTCGCGCGCGAGCTGTTCGCGCTCTCTCGCTTTGGCTTCGTCGATGTCGCGGATGCGGATCCTCGCGCGATAGCGGATCGCGGCGCCCAGCGCTGCGGCGACCAGGAAGAACGCGTATGCCGCGACCGTGTCGGCCAGGCTGGTGGGGTCCGCGACGCGGGTGACGGCGAGCCAGACCAGGATCACGCCAAGGCCGCCCGCGGCTTCTCGACCGGAGCCCCACCGGAACAGGGCGTAGGTCAGGACCAGGGTGGCCGAGACGCTCGAGGGCGGAGCGCCGTGCGATCCAGTGAGGATCCTGACGATGTCGACCCCGGTCAACAGGCCGAAAGCCAGCGCGGCCGCCACGAACGGGTGCGACCGTCGCCACGGCAGGGGGGCGATGGCCGCGAGCGCAGCAAGGAGCAGCACCGGGCGAGGGGCCATGTCGTGGCGGAGCACCCCTTCGACCACAGACCAGCAGACGAAGGCCCCGACCAACGTCCAGTCCCGCGGCCGCCTTTTCGGGGGGTTCGCGGGTCGAGGTTCGACCCACAGCGAGCGCAGTGCGTCGGTGGCCACCTGATCAGGCTAGGCAGCCCGCGTCATCGGTGTATCCGCCGAAAGTACAACAGGGCGACTGGACCAGCGGCCAGGTCACATCACGCCCCGGGGCTGATGTGCCCGCTGACCGACATCCCTGACAGTGGAAGCACCCACCCGATCAAAGCCAAGGAGCATGGTGATGAGAACGCCTCGATCCCACGCGGTGCTGGAGAAGCCGCCGTCCCAGAGCACGCTGGATGATCTGCGCCTGCCCGTGCAGGCCAAGCTCGCGGCAGCATGGGCCAGCTTCATGTTCCTCTACATCTACGTCGACTACCTCGCGCTGTACAAGCCCGGCTTCGTCGACGAGATCCGGGCCGGCATCGTCCACGAGTTCGACACCGGACCGACCTTTGTCGCCCTCGCGCTCACGCTCGTGGCCATCCCGATCCTCATGATCCTGCTCTCCACGACACTGCCTGGCCCTGTCAACCGCACCGTGAACCTTGTCGTGGCAACGCTCTACATCCCCGTGTCGATCTACAACGCGGCAGGGGAGCCCTGGACCTACGTCTACTTCTACGGCCTGTCCATCGGGCTCGAGGTGCTGCTCCTGGCCTTCATCCTGCGCTCAGCCTGGACCTGGCCACGCCGCACCGCATCACCGCAGAGCCTGGCCCCGTAGCGCAAATGCCGGATCCGGCGACGGACTCACTTCGCTAGGGTCTGGCCCGTGAGCAGCCCCATGACGATGAACAGGGTGATCCACGCCGCGGTGCGCCGTGACCTGGCTCGCCTGGAGTCCGCTCTTGACGCGGCTCCCGACGGTGACCGGGCTCGGGCGGCCCAGCTCGAGGCCGCCTACGCGAACATGCACGACCAGCTCAAGCACCACCACCTGGGCGAGGACACCCACGTCTTCCCGTTCCTGGCCAGGGTCGAGGGAGCGAGCGAGCTGGTGGAGGTCATGGAGGCCGAGCACCAGGCGATGGCGGCCGCGCTCGCGGAGGCATCGACGGCGATGACCACCTACGCGTCGACCGCTTCGGCCGTGGATGCGTATGCCGCCCGGGACGCCATCGTGCGAGCGCACGAGGTCGTGGAGCGTCACCTGCACCACGAGGAGACAGAGCTCGAGCCGCTCATGCTGCCGCACCTCGAGTCGCCCGACTGGAAAGCCGTCGAGAAGCGCCTGCGACCGGAGTCCCTCGCCGAGACGGGCCGCTGGATGGCCTGGGTCCAGGACGGGATGGCCGACGAGGAGCGTGCCTACTTCCGCTCCACGATCCCCGCTCCGGTCACCTTTCTCCTGAGCAAGGTGGCGGGCAGGTCGTACCACCGGGAGGTCGCCCCGGCCTGGCGAGGCACAGCGTGACCTGGCCGCTGCCCATGGCCGACGTCAGGCGTGCGATTTGCCTGGCCGCGCGGCGCTGACTCGACTGGTGAGGCCCATCCGGTGCGTGCTGCCGCCTTCGTAGTGCACGCTCCGCCGCACGGGCTGACGTGGGTCGTCGCCCCGGGCGAGCTCGCTCTTCGGTCTGCGTGTCTGGCGTCCGCTCCCGTCCCGGGGATAATGCCGGGTGTGCCCAAGCCGAAGCTGCGATTCCTCACCCGGAAGGGCCGGGACCTCACGCTTGCCGATGACACCGGTCACGAGCACCGCGCCACCCTGAGCCGGGTCGAGGCGTCCGCCTCGGTCCGCGAGGACGGGTCCTTCGTCTTCGGCTACTGCAAGAGCTGTGACTGGGTCGGTCCGGCTCGGCGGGCGCGTGCCAAGGCCGGACGCGACGCCCTTGGGCACGAGCCGAACTGTGAGGGAAGGGGCAAGGTCCGGATCGGTGTCACCGGGGACTGAATCAATGATTCGGCGAGGGAACACAGGGGAGGGTCAGACTCACCACGGTCCCGGTCCCGTCGGGGTGCGCACCGATCGTGGTCGTCCCACCGTGGGCGGTGACGATCGCGTCCACGATCGCCAGGCCGAGTCCGTGCCCCGGCCCCGAACGTGAGCGAGCGTCCCGGCTGAACGGGACCAGGACGTGCTCTCGCAAGTCCGTGGGGATCCCCGGCCCCCGGTCCGACACGCGGATGGTCACCCTGCCCGCCTCTGTCGCGGCGTCGAGGAGGACGTCGGTCCGGCCGTGCCTGAGGGCGTTGTCGACGAGGTTGCCGACGGCCTGGTCGAGTCGGTTCGCCTGCCCCGGGACCGTCAGCGAGCCGTTCGAGCCGCCCGAACCTTTCGAGCGGGCGTCGACCCGCAGCCCTTGAGTTGCAGCACGGTTCGAGAAGCGGTGCGCCACGTCTCGCAGCAACCGCTCCAGGTCCACGTCAGACACCTCCAGTGGCGGGAGCGAGCCGTCGGTCGAAGCAACCGTGAGGAGCCCCTCGGACAGTGCCGTGAGTCGAGACACTTCCTCGTTCGCCGAGACCAGTGCTGCGGTCAGCTCGTCGGTTGAGCGGGGTCGGGAGAGGGCCAGGTCGAGCTCGATCCGCAACAGGGACAACGGAGTTCGCAGCTCGTGGCTGGCCTCTGCCACGAACCGCCGCTGTTGGCGGGCAGCGGAGTCGAGCCGGTCGAGCATGCCGTTGAGCGTGGCGCCCAGCCGGTGGATCTCGTCGTCGGCCACCGGCAGGGGCAGCCGAGCGCCGGTCGAGGTCGACGAGATCTCGGCTGCCCTGCTCCGCATCCGCTCGACGGGACGCAGCGCGGCCCCGGCGACGAGGTAGCCGAGCGCCGACCCGAGGACCAGCGCCAGTGGCCCGCCGACGAGGAACTGCGACACGATCCCGCCGAGGGCATCCTCCTTGCGCCCCTGGGACGTTCCGACCACGAGCACCTGGTCCGAGACCCGGCGCGCAAGCAGCAACCCGCTCTCCGTCCCGTCCTCCCCGACGAGGTCGACGGGGCGCTCGAGCGGCCGCCCGGTGGAGGTCGAACGAGCCGCGTCGGCGGCGCCCAGGGCCCTGCCCGACAGCTGCGGCGACGAAGCCAGGATCCGACCATCCGGTGTCATGACCTGGGCGAAGAACTCTCCGGTCATCGCACGAGCAGCCTCCGCCCGGGCGGAGGCGGGGACCCTGGCGAGGGCGTCCAGCTGGGACGCCATCGCCTCACCGCTCTGCTGCGTCAGCGCGCCGTCGACCCGCAGGTAGACGAAACCACCGAGGGCGACGATGGCGACGGCGGTCGCCGCGGCGAAGGCCGCCGCGACCTGTACGCGAAGCGGGACATCCCGAGGGCTCTTCATCGTCCGGAACCGTCGAGTCGATAGCCGACACCCCGGACCGTCTGCAGTGAGCCGTGGCCGAACGGCCGGTCGATCTTCTCCCGCAGGTAGCGCACGTAGACGTCCACGACGTTGGAGTGCCCGTCGGGCGCGACGTCCCAGACGAGGTCGAGGAGCTGGTTACGGGTGAGGACCCGACCCGGTCGGCGCATGAACGCCTCGAGGAGGGCGAACTCCCGTGCCGACACGACGACAGGCTCGCCCCCACGGCATACCTCTCGCGTCGCGGGGTCGAGCGTGAGGTCACCCACGGACAGAACGGTCGGTCGCTCCACCGGCCCCCGGCGCGCGAGCGCCCGCACGCGGGCGAGCAGCTCCGCGAGCGCGAACGGCTTGGTGAGGTAGTCGTCGGCGCCCACGTCCAGCCCGCGGATGCGGTCGCTGACCGCGCTGCGCGCCGTCAGCATGAGGACCGGGACCCAGCTCCCGCCGCGGCGAAGCCGTCGGCACACCTCGAAGCCGTCGAGGTCGGGCAGCATCACGTCGAGGAGCACGACGTCGAACTCGCCAGCTGCCACGGCATCGACCGCGGCCTCGCCGGTGCTTGAGACCTCGACGACGTGGCCGTTCTCGCGCAGCCCGCGCTCGAGCAGCCGGGCCATCTTCGGCTCGTCCTCGACGAGCAGCACCCGCACCCCTTCATGGTATGCAGCCAGGTGAGAGCGCGATGAGACCTCATGACCGCCTCATCTGACAGGCCTAGCCTCGGGCAGGAGCGAAAGGAGAAGTCACATGGGAGCTCGACTGACCAAGCGCCGGGGGTTCGCCCTCCTCGGGGCTGCCTGCCTGCTGGGAGTGCTCGGCGCCGGTGCCGCCGTCGCCACCGGTGGGGAGGACGGCTCGCCGGACACGGCGATCACGGGACCGGACCTGCAGAAGGCGACCGAGGCAGCCCTCGCCAAGACCGGCGGCGGCCGCGTCACCGGGACCGAGGTGGGCGACGAGGAGAGCCTGTATGAGGTGGAGGTCACCCTGGCCGACGGCAGCCAGGTGGACGTCCAGCTCGACGACCACTTCGCCGTCGTGGGGAGCAAGTCGGACCGCGAGGGCGGGTGACCCGTGAAGGGCGCGCTGGCCGGGCTGACCGCGGCAGCCCTTGTCGCCGTCGGCGCGTCGGCATGCGGGGGCGACGACCCCAGTGCCCTGCCCACGGGTGACCAGTCCGTCGCCATGACGCCCTCGGACTTCAGCACGCGGATCGACAACGAGTACTGGCCGATGGAGCCGGGCAGCCGGTGGACGTACGACGAGGGCCGCGCCCTGGTGGTCGTCGTCACCGTCACCGACCACACCCGCCGGGTCGCCAACGGCGTCACGGCGCGCGTGGTGCGCGACACCGTCACCGCAGACGGTGAGGTCGTGGAGGACACCTTCGACTTCTACGCGCAGCACCGCGACGGCACGATCTGGTACCTCGGCGAGGACACCGCGGAGTTCGAGGACGGCAAGGTCGCCTCCAAGGAGGGGTCCTTCGAAGCCGGGGTCGACGGGGCGCTCGCCGGCGTCGTCGTGCCTGCGAAGCCGAAGGTCGGGATGAAGTACCGACAGGAGTTCCACCGGGGTGAGGCGGAGGACAACGGCGAGATCCTCAGCGTCAGCGAGATCGCCGAGGCCCCAGCAGGTCAGTTCGAGGACGTGCTGCTGACCCGCGACACCATCACCTTCAAGCCGGATGTCCTCGAGTACAAGCTGTATGCCAAGGGCATCGGGCCCGTGCTGGTGTTGGGAGTGTCGGGCGGGAGCGGCCGGGAGTCGCTGACGAAGAAGTCCACCGTGTCGGCACAGGTCGCCGAGGCGGCTGGGAGCGTTCCGCTCGGAGAGGCGTACGGCTGACCACCGCCGCGGGCGTCGTGGGCTCACATTGTCGCCGGATGTCCCGTCCCGACCTGTCGGCACGGCATACGCTGCTCGTGTGGCTGGGAGAGGTTCGGGAGCCCGAGGAGCAGGCTCGTCTGTCCCCCCGGAGGGTTCACGCTGGCCGCTGTCGTCCCTCGACCTCGACGATCTGCTCGAGGAGGTCCGTGCACGGGCCGGCAGCGCTCGCGAGTCCCAGGAGCGGCTGAGCTCACTGCTCGACGCGGTGGTCGCCGTCAGCTCCGACCTCGACCTCGCGGAGGTCCTGCACCGCATCGTGGCGTCCGCCTGTGAGCTGGTCGACGCGACGTATGGTGCGCTGGGCGTCCTCGGCCCCGGTGGCGAGGAGCTCGTGGAGTTCGTCACCCGGGGGCTCACCGAGGAGGAACGCGAAGCCATCGGGGTGCTCCCGCGAGGCCACGGGCTGCTCGGCCTGATCATCACGAGCCCCAAGCCACAGCGGGTTCCCGACATCGCCCAGCATCCCGACTCCTACGGGTTCCCCCCGAACCACCCGCCGATGACCAGCTTCCTCGGGGCCCCGGTGCGAATCCGCGACCAGGTGTTCGGCAACCTCTACCTGACCGACAAGCGGTCAGCCAAGGAGTTCAGCGAGGACGACGAGGCCATCCTGGTGGCGCTGGCCGCGGCGGCCGGCGTGGCGATCGAGAACGCGCGCCTGTACGACCGGACCAGGTCCGAGCAGCTCTGGGGCGCTGTGATCCGCGACGCCAGCCAGGCCCTCCTCGGGGGGCAGGACCAGCGGGAGGTGCTGACCGACGTGGCTCACCGGGTGTGCGAGCTGACCGAGGCGCAGACGTGCACCATCGCCCTGAAGCACGACACGGACCTGCTGGTCGTCGCGTTCGCGGGCGAGGACACCGCAGGCGACGACGCGGCGCCGGGACGACTGGGGCCCGGAAGCGCCGTCCGCGATCCCGAGGTGCTGTCCGCCCTGCTGCTGGGGGCCCGCACCACGCCGTTCGGGGAGGGGAGCACCAGGGCCCTGGTGCCCTTGGCCCTCGGCGACTCCCCGATGGGGATCATGCTGCTCGACTGGTCGCAGGAGCAGAAGACCGACCCCCTCCCGGTGCTGACCAACTTCGCGCAGGGGCTGGCGGTCTCGCTGGGAGMGGCCAGCGCGCAGAGGGAGCGCGCCCGTTCTGAGCTCTTCGAGGACCGTGACCGGATCGCCAGAGACATGCACGACCACGTGATCCAGCGCCTGTTCGCGACGGGGATGTCGCTGCAGTCCGCAGCGCGGACGAGCGACGAGAGGGTGCGGTCCAAGATCGACGGTGCGGTCGACGAGCTGGACGCCGCCATCAGGGACATTCGCCACACCATCTTCGCTCTGCACCGCGCTCCCGGTGCCCGGGCGCTGACGACCGAGATCTCGACCATCTGCCGCGATGCCTCCGTGACGCTCGGGTTCCCGCCCGAGCTGCACCTCTCCGGCCGCACCGACAGTGTCGGCGAGCCCCTCGCCGCCGACCTCCTGGCCGTGCTGCGCGAGGCGTTGAGCAACGTCGCGCGGCACGCGGCGGCGTCGAGCGTCCGTGTCGCGGTGCAGGTCGGCACGGACGTCACCGTCACCGTCACCGACGACGGGCGGGGCATGCCTGCGGACATCGCTCGCTCGGGCTTGGACAACCTGGCACGGCGCGCCCAGATGCGCGGCGGGTCGATCTCCGTGGAGGCCGGTCAGCCTGCCGGGACGAAGCTGACCTGGCGGGTTCCCCTGTCCGAGGGACCCGTGGACACCTGACGAAGCGTGAGCGAGCAAGCCACGCCCTGTCGACGAGTTGGAGGAGTGCCGATCGTGATTCGCGTCTATCTGCTGGACGACCACGAGGTGGTCCGTCGTGGCCTGCGCGAGCTGCTCGAGGTCGAGGACGACATCGAGGTGGTGGGGGAGTCGGCGAGCGCCGGGGAAGCCTCCCGACGGATCCCCGCGCTGCGCCCGGACGTCATGGTGCTCGACGCACGGCTGCCGGACGGGTCCGGGATCGACGTCTGCCGCGACGTGAGGTCCATCGACCCGTCGGTGGCCGGGATCATCCTGACGTCGTACGACGACGATGACGCCCTGAGGTCGGCGGTGCTGGCCGGCGCGGTGGGCTACCTGCTCAAGGACATCAGGGGAAACGACCTGGTCGCCTCGATCCGTCGGGTCGCAGCAGGTGAGACCCTCCTGGACGGCGCCGTCGTGAGCAGACTGCGCGCGCAGTGGGGTCACGACGTCGAGGACCCGCGGCTGGTGTCGCTCTCACCGCAGGAGCGTCGCATCCTCGAGCACATCGCCGAAGGGCTCACCAACCGCCAGATCGGCGAGACGATGTCACTGGCGGAGAAGACCGTCAAGAACTACGTCACCTCGGTCCTGGCCAAGATGGGCATGGAGAGCCGTACCCAGGCGGCGGTCTACGTCGCCAGCCAGGGGGCGCAGACCGGTCGCCCACCGACCCCTCGCCATACCGGCCCTTCCTGATATGCGGTGACGGCTGCGGGCACGGCTGCGGGCACGGCTGCGGGGCGAGGGGAGGTGCTCACGCGCGTCGCGTGCCTCCGGCGACCTCGAACCGCCGGCCCGTGACGGAGCCCGGGACCACGCGCAGGAGGTGCGGCTTGGACCCGGGGGCCCAGGGAGACAACGGCAGGCCCATGACCTTGATCGCCTCGTCCACCTCGTACACCTCGACGGCCGTGCCCTTGACGACCACGCTCCACGCCTCGCCCGCATCGAGGTCGTACCCATCGACCTCGAAGGCCACGGGACCCTGCTGTGCGGCCTCGAACTTGGTGCCCCCAGCGGTCCGGATGACCACCGTCCCGTGGTCGACCGCGAAGTTCACCGGGAAGATGTCGGGGGCGTGGTCGACGACGACAGCAAGTCGCCCCACGACACCTGAGCGCAGCAGGTCCCATGACTGCGATGCGGTGGTCTCCCGCGCGCTGCCGTGGTCAGTCGTTTGAGCCAAATCCTGGTTGGTGTTCATGGCATCCATCGTGGGCCGGACCGGCAGGGGGCCACAGAGTCCAAGGTCCCTGTTCCGGAAGGCCCGGTCCCAGGCGCGGTGGTCTCGGTCATGCCGGCCGCTCAGAGGCGCTCGCGCACCGGCGGCACGAGGAGGTGGAGCCCGTGACGACGCGAGGTCCGGTCCGTGTCTGCCGAGGCCAGCGAGGACGAGACGACGGCCACGGGGCAGCGCGCGTCGTGCAGGACGCTGCGCGACACCGAGCCGAGGACCAGGCCCTTGACGGCTCCCCACCCGCGGGTGCCCACCACGAGCAGCTCGGCCCCTCCGCTCTGGCGCACGAGCTCGGCCACAGGGTGACCGCGGACGACGTGCCGGCGGACGTCGACCGTCGGGAACTCGTCGGCATAGCCGGCAAGCGCCTCGGCCACCACGGCCCGCTCCTGTTCGTCGGCCTCCTCCCAGTCGACGACCCACGTCAGAGCGGCTGCGGTGCTGTCCATGTCGACGTCCCAGGCATGGACCACGGTGAGGCCCGCTCCGCGACGCTCGGCCGCCTCGAACGCGAACCGGACCGCGGCCACCGAGTCCACCGAGCCATCCACGCCGACCACCACGCGCAGGTCGTCCGTCGACCGGCTGGGCGCCTCGCGGATGACGACAACCGGGCAGTGCGACTCGGACGTGACGTGCGAGGAGACGGAGCCCATGAGAAGCCCTCGGACCTTGCCGAGCCCTCGGGCACCCATGACGACGAGGTCCGCGTTGCTCGACGCGTCGACCAGTGCGTTCACCGGGTCGTCGGCCACGCACCGCTCGGTCACTGCGAGACCGGGGTGAGCTTGACGGGCCTTCTGGGCCGCCAGCGCACAGCCCTCGCGGGCGACCTCGTGGAGGGCATCCGTCGGTTGGGGTGGGGGCGGCCCGGCCAGCCCGAGAGACCGAACCGCGGGGTAGTCGGGGGAGTAGGCCTGGAGCACCACGAGGGGCGCGCCCCTCAGAGTGGCTTCGGTTGCAGCCCAGTCGAGGGCCCGGTCCGCCTGCGGCGAGCCGTCGACGCCGACCACGACTGGTCGGTGGCTGAGGTCGGAGTGGATGGTCATGACATCTCCCTCGGGTGCGGTCGTGCGGTCAACCCCAGCCTCCGGACCGGACGCGCCGCGGGACAGGGCCGTTGGTCCCGTCAGTGGGTGCCAGCGAGTCGAGCTCCGTGACGCCTGGGGTCTGCCCCCTGGCGCCCGCTAGGTACCGACCTACGTCATTTGATGGTTTGTGCCTCTGAACGCGGTCAATACCGTTGAGATGGCGCACAAGGTCGCGGCCCGAGATCGCTGGGGGCAGGACATGGCTGAGGAGTACCTCGTCTTCAACATTGGCGACGACTCGACCCGGATGAAGGTCGGTAAGTCGTACTTGCTGCTGGGCGTTGCCACGTCCGACAAGGGGGCTCGCGAGCTCGTCGAGAGCCTTCCCGCCGCAACCGCGTCGAAGGTCCTGATCGTGGCCAGGAAGGCGGTTGTCCGGCGGGTGCCGGCGGTCCGTCTTGAGGATGTCGACGAAAGCGTCCTCGACGAGGGCGCCTGAAAGAGCAAAGGAACGCCATGACACGTGCAGTCGAGGAACTCAGCCAGATCCCGTTCTCCCACTTGATCGGCTCGCCGATGAAGGCCGCCATCGAGGCCCAGGCGCTGGCCGCCCAGAGCACGGTGGAGTTCATCCAGAAGGTCGGCTTCAAGCAGCCGGCCGCCGGTGGCCCGGACGTGCTGTTCACCAACCCCCAGGCCGACGCCGATGCGGGAGAGATCCGCAACATCACCTTGGAGTACAAGAAGCTCGACGAGAACAACACCCAGCAGAACTTCAGCCTGACCGTCCCGCTCCTGTCGATCGTGCCCATCCCGTACCTGCGCATCGACGAGATGACGATCGACTTCAAGGCCAAGCTGACCGACAGCATCGTGCGCAACACGGCCACGAGCTTCTCGCTCGACACCAGCGTGGGCGGCAGCTACAGCGCCTTCTGGTCGCCGGTCAAGGTGGACTTCCGCGTCTCCGCGGCGTTCAAGACCTCGACGTCGAGCCAGGCGAGCTCGACACGGGACTACTCGATGGACATCCACGTCCGCGCGGTCCAGGAGGACATGCCGGGTGGGCTGTCCCGCATCCTCGACATCCTCGAGGACGCGATCACGGACACCAAGCAGCCAGCCGCATAGTCGGCCAGCGATGGTCAGGCTGAGTAACGTCGTCGGCGGGATCATGCGCGATCTTGCCCGCAGTCACTCCGTCTCCGACGCCTACACGGTGGACACGCTCGAGTCCTACCGCCAGGACCCGGTGTTGGGTCAGTTTCCGGTGCCCCGTATGGCGATCCGCGAGGTCCAGCTCACCCTGCGGTTCGCGGTGTCCGACGTCCAGGACCCAGTCGTCGACGAGGACCCCGGCGCCGTCCGAGAGCTGTGGTTGCGCGCCGTCCAGGAACGGATCCTGCCGCTGTCCCTCGCGGAGGTGGGGCGGGCCGACAACCGCACGGTGGTCGCGGCGTTCGCGAAGCGGCTGGCCGCTCCGGGCGCCGAGCTGACGGTGGAGGCAGGGGACGTCCTCGCAGCCGACCGTGCGGACGTCCTGGCCAGGACGACCTTGGCGTTCCTCAAGGAGCAGGCCTCCACCCTGCCCCTGACGGCCCGGCGCAGCATCGAGAAGACCGAGCTGGGCGCGGCGTTCGAGCGCATCGTCGCCCAGGAGCTGCCCGAGCTGCAGCGGGCGGCGCGTCAGCTCGAGCAGGCCAGGATCGCCAAGCAGTCGGAGCTCGACGTGCTCGTCACCTCCGAGGCCCTCGGCTCGGTGCCCGACAACCGCATCAGCGAGCTCACCGTGACCGTCGCCATGGACGACGTGCAGTTCGGCGCGCTGGACGAACAGGGGTGAGGGGCCAGTGGCACTGATCATCGACCCTGCAGCGTCCCTGACCCTGGGTCAGGCGGTCGGCAACATCCTGTCGGCACTCGTCGACGCCCAGGCACGGGCAGCCCGCACCACGGTCGAGTTCATCGAGGACGTGGGTTTCCAGCCCGCTGCCAACGGGAGCGACCCGCCCACCCTGCGCAGGGTGGAGTTCTCGTACACCAAGCGCGACGAGAACGACGACGAGTCCGTCTTCGAGGTGAGCCTCCCGCTCCTCGGCCTGGTGGACATCCCGCTCATCGCGATCAAGCGCGCCAAGATCGACCTCGAGTTCCAGGTCAGCAGCGTCGCCGAGCCCGACCGGCCCGGCCCGCAGCCGTTCCCGAGGCCGCTGCCCGAGAGCGCCGTCCCCGTCATCAAGGGGCGGGTGCTCACCGGGCGTACGACCAGCGTCGACCAGCGGGGCTCCATCAAGGTCAGTGTCGAGGTCGAGAAGGCCGACATGCCCCCCGGCTTGTCGCGGGCACTGGACGTGCTGGAGGTGGCTGCCCATGAGAAGAAGTCCGGGACCGGGGGCTGACCGGGCATGACGGGGGAGACGCTGGCAGGCAACATCACGCGCACCGTCGCCACGGCTGAGGCGGTCCTCGACCACTTCGAGCGGTCCTTGCAGCAAGCCGGTTTCGCCGACAACGCCGAGGCCTATCGCAAGCTCGCGGACACCCTCCTCGGACAGCGGCTCTGGGTGGCATCGTCAGGGGAGCCATCCGGAGCCCGCTTCCGGGCCGTCGGCCAGCATGCCCGCGTCATCCAGTCGATGCTGGAGCCGTACGTCGAGGCCTTCCGCCGTCTGAGCGCCCTCGCGTCCGACGACCTCGGTGACCCGGACGAGCCCGGCTGGGCAGAGGAGGGCCGCGACGGCGGCCCCGCGGACGGCGCCGGGCCCGCCGCCCGCGAAGCCGCCGACGAGCACGTCCTGGCCGCCCTCGCCGAGGTGGGCCGTCCGATGTCGCTCACGGCGCTGCGCGCCGCGCTGGACGTCCCGCGGCCGGCCCTGCTGGCCGCGGTTGAGCGGCTGGCCGAGGCGGGAGAGGTGACCCGGCGGCATACCGGTGGACGTGAGCTGATCGAGAGGGCGAGGCCATGAGCGACAAGAACGGGATCCTGTGCCTGGGCACCAGGGCAGACGCCACGACGTGGGAGAAGGGCTGCCGCAACCTCGGTTTCGACACGCCCCTGCCGATCAAGAAGCCGGCGCCGACGATGGACGAGCTCAAGGCGTTCTTCGGCAGGTCGTACGACTGGGTGTTCTTCGCCGGGCACTTCGCGGCCGGGCACCTGTACAACGAGTCGAACACCGTGGGCGTCCGGTTCAAGGAGGACACCGTGGTGCTCGAGGTCGGCAGCGACACGGTCGAGCTGCGTCGTGGCACGAGCGAGCTCGGCCTGAGCGCACCCCGTCTCGTGCTCTGGGGTGGCTGCAGCACCTTGGGCAGCGGGGCCACCGTCAAGGCACTGCACTCCCTCTTCGGCAGCCACACGATGATCGGGTTCCAGGCGATGACGGGGTGGAAGATGGTCGACGCGATGCTGGGGCAGGGGTTCCTGAAGGACAAGCGCCACTTCTTCACGCGCGTCGCCGCGGACTCCTCGGCGGAGGAGCTCCGGACGGGCTGGATGGAGACGGCACGGCTCGGCTACGCCGGGGGAGACCTCGAGGACCGGTTCGCGGCGGTGGACCCGGATGGCCAGCGCTGGGTCCTGCGTGACAAGAAGGTCGTCCGGGACGCCAAGCTGTTCTGACCGAGAGGCCGGGCTGTTCTGACCCGAGGGGCTGCCCGGCCGGGAGCGCGCGGGGCTGCCGGCTACGCGCGGTCCAGGGCGGTCTGCGCTGCCACACCCTCCAGACCGAGGAGGATGTCGAGGAGGCAACGGACGGGCTCCTCGCGGGAGTACGCCGGGTCCGCCAGCCCGGCGATGATGTGCTGCGCCACCCGGACGACCTTGATGTTGTGCTGGTTCGAGTAGGTGCGCAGCATCTCGAAGGCGGCGTCCTCGCCGATCCCGAAGCTGAGCATGAGGGCACCCTTGGCCTGCTCGATCGCGGCGCGGTGCTCGGTCGAGGCGAGCACGGCCTCGGCAGCCCCGTCCCGGATCGTCTGGGTGATGTCCACGATGAACCCCGACAGGCGCTTGACCTCGCCCCCCGCGTCCTCGCTCTGCCCGACGAGCACGAGGCGGCGGGTGGTGCCCGACGGGTCGACGAGGCGGTACTCGAGGGAGAAGGGCCGAGCGAAGCGGAGGACCTCCTCGAACCGCTGCAGCACCACGGCTCGGTCCTCCTCGAGCACGCGGTCGATCATCATCGACGTGGTCGGGTCCTGCCCGGGTGGAACGGCGTAGAGCTCGCAGAGTGCCGGTGAGCAGGTCCACCGGTCAGCGGTGGCGTCGTACTCGAACAGCAGCGCCGGATCGTCCGTCAGGGACGCGAGAAATGACATGGGACCCTCCATCGCCAGAGACCGCCGCAGGGGCGACAACCACAAGTTCAGGCAAGCCACTTCTTGACTTTTCGTGAGAATGATACGAACGCCGCGACGTCCGTCAACCCCCACCCCGGGAGCGCCTCGGCAGGCGAGGCGTCAGCTCGCTTCCATCACCAGCGCCTGCTGCATGAGCGCGAGGTGGGCCAGCCGGCGTCGCCCCGCGTCGGCGTGGCCGCGGCCGCGCACGAGCCGGCGGCGCAGCTCGGCCAGGAGCTGGTCGTTGGTCGCGTGCCGCAGGACGAACACGGGCTCGCCCTCCTGGTTCTTGGGAAGGCCACAGGCGACCGCGGCTGCGAGGACGAGGTCGCGGTAGGACAGATCGAGGGACTCGGAGATGGCGACCAGCGTCGCCTCGTGCGGCATGGACGGCAGCTGCTCGGGGCCGATCAGGCCCACCATCTCGTCGGGGCTCACCCCGCTCTCGACGATGAGCCGGGCGACAGACCACCCCATGTCGCCCAGGCGCTTCTCGATGATGGTGCCGAGTTCGTTGCTCATGACCGCTCCCTGCCTGCCATCGAAGAGCTGTTGCCCTCCGGTTTCCTCTGGATAGAGCAATCAAAGCGTTTTGCCTTGGCAAGCGGCCGGTAAATGCCGGAAAAGAAGGTTAAAGGTTTGGTAAAGTCATTTGAGTGGGTTTCCGCGCATGGGCGATCGCCTGGCGTCGGTGCTCAGCCGAGGAGAGCCAGTCCATGTCTACCGGCTGTGGGGGCCACAGGTGTCCCATCGCAGGCCACAGTCGACCGAAGGACAGAGCATCGTCTCGGCCGTTCGACCTAGTCGACCGAGACGAGCGGCAGGCGCATCGTGAAGGTGGAGCCCTCCCCTGGTGTGGAGGCCACGTCCAGGCTCCCGTCGTGCCCCTCGACGATCGCCTTGACGATGGACAACCCCAGGCCGGTGCCCTGGATCGCCTTGGCCGTGGCCTCCGACGAGCGGAAGAAGCGGCGGAAGACCTGGGGCAGGTCGTGTGCCGCGATGCCGTACCCGGTGTCGCTGACGACGAGCTCGGCCTGCGCCGGGTGTGACGCGGGCGGTGTCGTGGTGAGGCTGAGCGTCACGGTGCCGCCGTCAGGGGTGAACTTCACTGCGTTGGACAGCAGGTTGCTGACGGCACGTTCGAGGGCGGCGGGGTCACCGTCGACGGGCACGACGCCGGGGTCGCCCTGCCGGTGCATGCGCAGGTCGCGGCCCTGGGTCAGGGGCGCCAGCCCCTCCCAGGCGTGGTCGACGACCTCGCCGAGGTCACACCGAGCGCGGGCCAGGTGGAGCTGGCCGGACTCGATGCGCGAGTTGAGCAGCAGGTCCTCGATGAGGGTCAGCAGCCGCCTGCCGTTGCGGTCGATGCGCGACACCAGGTCCTGCTGGCGGGGCTCCAGCTCTCCTGCCGCTCCGTCCTCCAGCATCTCGGCGTAGCCGAGGACGCTCGCGAGGGGCGTTCGCAGCTCGTGGCTCACCGCGGACAGGAAGTCGGTCTTGGCACGGTCCAGTGCCGTGAGCTCCTCGACGGCTCGCCGCTCGCGCTGCAGGGCCAGCTGCACCGCGTCGGCGGCCCGTCGCCGTTCCGTCACGTCCTCGGCGACGCCGACGTAACCCGTGACCCGGCCCTCGGCGTCCGCGATGGCGCTCGTGGTCAGGTCGACGACGATGCGGCGCCCGTCGCGGGTCACCCAGGTCCAGTCACGGGTCTCGGCGGTCGTGGGCCCGGTGAGGGACTGGACGAGGACCGATGGTCCCACGGCGACGCCGAGCTCGGCGGCCCGTGCGGCGACCTCCTCGGCGTCGAACAGGTCCAGCCAGTTCAGCAACCCCACCACGCGCTCAGGGTCGAAGCCGAGCAGGTTGGTGGCGCCACGGCTGAACACGCGCACGACGCCCGATGCGTCGGTGCCGATGATGGCGGTCGCCTCCGCCGACTCGAGCACCGTCTCCACCAGGGTGCGGGAGGCCCGCTCCTCGGAGAGGGCGTCGCGGCGCTGGGTCGTGGCCACGGCCAGCGCCAGGGCCGTGACGGTGGCGGTCATGAGGAAGGCCTGGGTGAGCGCCCCGACCGTCTCGGGCTCGCTGCCGGCCCGCCCCACGGCGGCGAAGGGCCCGCCGCCACGGCTCGTGAGGACGACGACCACGACGCCGAGGGCCACCAGCTGCGCCGCGAGGGTCCGCAGGCTCAGCCGGGTGGCTCCCCAGACGAGCACCGGCAGGGGGAGGAAGGCGAGGGGGAGGCCGACTCTCGACCCGAAGACCCAGAAGGCCACCGCGAGCAGAGCAACGGTCTGCGAGGCGTTCTCCAGGCGGCGTGGGTGCATCAGTCGGCGGCCGCGCATGCTTCGGGCCGACAGTGCGATCCCGAGCGGCGCGATCGTCAGCACGGCGGCGGTGTGCGATGCCGCGACGGCGTATGCCGTGGGGAAGAAGGTGCCGTCGAGCGTCACCACGACGGCGAGCCCGGCCAGGACGCCGAACGCGAGCGCGCCTGCGATGGTCGCCACGACCAGCCGACCGAGGTCGTCGGCAGAGGCGAGCCGCGGGTGGTGCCCGCGGCGGGTCATCAGGTGCCAGAACAGGGCCGCCTCGGCTGCGTTGGCGAACCCGAAGCAGATCGCGGCCACGGGTGGCCGGCCACCGAGGCTGTTCGCCACGCCGGTGACCAGCACCAGGCCCACCACGACCACCGTTGCCCGGCGCCGGTCCGGGCCCGTGACGAGCAGGAAGGCAGCCGACAGGCCTGCAGCGGGCCACCACACGGCGACCGAGGACCCGGCCGGCGCGAACCGCACGGCCGCCGTTCCCAGCACCAGGACGCCGAGCAGGACGAGGACCGCGGTGACAGCCCAGCGGCGACTCCACAACGCATCCTGCTGGGCTCGGGGAGGCATGGGAGCATCCTTGCGCAAACAGCGCCTGACGGGGCGAAAGCGACGCAAGGGCGCCGTCCGTGGCGCGACACCACCCGGAGCGCCGCACGGGCCTGCACCCGAGCGGTGACACCACATCGTGGCCAAAGGTTGACATGCGCTTGACCCCACGTTGGGACGGTTTGCCCCACACTGGGAGAACGGGGATCGTCCCAAGCCCCCTGCGCGGGACGACGACCAACCACAAGCAGCGCCCCTGCCGACACGGCGGGGGCGCTGCTGTGCGTGGGGGCTACCTCGGCGTCAGGACACAGAACTCGTTGCCGTCCGGGTCGGCCATGACCACCCAGTCGACGTCCCCCTGGCCGATGTCGAGGCGGGTCGCCCCGAGGGCGACGAGGCGCTCGACCTCGGCGTGCTGGTCGTCACCGACGGGCGGCGCGAGGTCGAGGTGCAGCGTGTTCTTCCCGGTCTTGGGGTTGACCGGCGGGCCGCCCCAGGCCATCTTCGAGCCGCCGCGCGGGGACTGGATCGCGGTCTCCTCGTCCTGGTCCCAGACCAGCGGCCACCCGAGGGCCTTGCTCCAGAAGTAGCCCACCTGCTGGGTCCCGTCGCAGTTGACCGCCCCGATCGGCCCGCAGCCGGCCAGGAAGTTGTTGGTCGGCTCGATGACGCAGAAGGCGTTGCCCTCGGGGTCGGCGAGCACGACGTGCCCGTCGTCGGGATCCTGGCCGATGTCGAGGTGGCTGCCGCCGAGCTCCAGCGCCCGCGCCACGATCGACCGCTGGTCGTCGAGGGAGGTGCTGGTCAGGTCGAAGTGGATCTGGTTGGGGCCGACCCGGTGTTCCGCGGTCGGCACGAAGCGGACCCGGAACCCGGGGTCGTCGCGGAACGGCAGGGCGATCCCGCCGTCGGGGTCCACGGCCTGCTCCCGGTCGAGGAGGCCGGCCCAGAACGCAGCCAGCCGTGCAGGGTCGAGGGCGTCGAAGGTGACCGCGTCGAGGTGGCACGTCATGCGAAGGACGCTAGGCGCACGAGGTCAACCAGGCAAAGGAGTTTGCGGGTGGCGCTCCGCCTCGGCCCGGGCTACTGCCGCGAGCCGCGGCCACTCGTCGCTGATGGTCAGGTCGGCCCCGATGTCGAGCATGGTCGCGGTGAACAGGGCGCCTGTGCTGATCATGGCGGGGTGCACGTGTCCGAAGACCTCGAGCGTCACGGTGCCGTAGAGCCGGGCCCAGGCGCGCTCGAACATCCACACCATCCCCGGGCTGGGGGTGCCGAGCCCGTCGGTCACCTCGGGCGGCTTGACCTCGGTGCGCAGGATCTCCAGCAGTGCCGGGTCGAGGTCGTCGTCGCCCGGGATGGGGAACTGGTACTTCACCCACAGCCGCCCGAAGATCTCGCTGAAGAACGACGCGAACAGCGCGACGCCGGAGTCGTCCGGCAGGCAGTCGCCGAACGAGGCGGTCGGCGCGTCGCCCCGGGATCGGGCGGCCTCGTCCATGGCGATGGACGCGCTCGAGGCGAAGACCATCTGGAACTCCGGGCGGTTGCGCAGGGCCCAGGCCCGGAAGGCCGCCGACGCCGCCACGACCTGGGCCGACGGGTCGTCGGGCGCCTGGTCGTCACGGGCCACCGTCATGGCGGCGACCACGTCCTCGAAGATGGAGCGGGCCACCAGGGTCAGCAGCTCAGCGTGGCTGTCGACGTAGCGGTAGAGCGCCGGGGGCGTCAGCCCCATCTCCTGGGCCACCGCCCGGATGGAGACGTCCTGTCCCTCGCGCAGCAGCGTGCGGGACACCTCGACGATCTCGTCGAAGGTCGCCTGCCGCTGTCGCTCCCGCCGGGTCGGAACTGCCGTCATGTGAGGTCTGCTCCCTTCCGTCCTCTGGTCGACGTTTCGTCCTCTGGTCGACTCGCTGAGTTAACCATGAACCCTTGACAAGTTAGTTTACACCCATCACTGTTACTGCTGTAAACATTGGTGATGCTGGGTTGCGAGGAGTGGTTCGAATGAACACGTGGGGTCAGTTCGTCGCTCGGAGGTCCTGGGCCGTCCTGCTCGGGGGGATAGCCGTGGTCCTGGCCGCGGCGGCATACGGGATCGGGGTGTTCGGCAACCTCTCGAACGGGGGGTTCGACGACCCGGCGACCGACTCGGCCAAGGAGCTCGCCCTCGAGCAGGCGACCTTCCCGGGGCGCGAGGCCGACCTCGTGGTCGTCTACTCGAGCCCGACACTGCGGGTCGCGGACCCGGCCTTCGAGGAGGCGGTCACGGGGACCCTGGCCGCGCTGCCGTCCAGCGACGTCGCCGGCTCGGTGACGTACTACGACACCAAGGCCCCGGGCCTGGTCAGCAGTGACGGCCACGCCACCCGGGTCGTCATCACGCTCGCCGGAGCCGGCCAGGACGCCAAGAGTGACAACTGGGACGCGGTCAAGGACCACCTCGCCGCGCCCGGCCTGAGCACCAGCGTCGGCGGACCGTGGGCCGTCTTCGGCGACGTCAACGAGCAGGTGTCCAAGGACATCGCCCGGGCCGAGTCCATCTCGCTGCCGATCGTCTTCATCCTCAGCCTGCTCATCTTCGGCAGCCTCGTGTCGGCCCTCATGCCCACCCTGGTGGGTGGCATCGCGGTGATGGGCGCCTTCGCGGTCGTCCGCCTCATCACCGGCGTCACCGACGTCTCGATCTTCTCGATCAACGTCATCACGCTGCTCGGCATGGGACTGGCGATCGACTACGCGCTGTTCGTCGTGAACCGGTTCCGTGAGGAGCTCGCCCTGCAGCCGGACGACTCGCGCTCGAGTGTCCAGGTGGCCGTCGTCCGGACGATGACCACGGCCGGTCGCACCGTCCTGTTCTCCGGCCTCATCGTCGCCGCGTCGCTGGCGTCCCTCCTGCTCTTCCCGCAGAACTTCCTGCGCTCGATGGGCTACGGCGGCATGGCTGCGGTCCTGGTCGCCATGGTGGCCGCCCTGACGGTGCTGCCGGCACTGCTCGGCGTGCTCGGCCCGCGTATCGAGTTCGGCCGCATGCCGTGGCGCCGCGGCTCCCGGGCGCGCGCCGCCGACGCGCGCACCCCCGACGAGCTGCACGGGACCGACCACGAGGTCGTGCACGGAACCTGGGCCCGGGTGGCCCACAGCGTGATGCGGCGGCCCGTGGCCTACCTCGTCGCGATCGTCCTGGGCCTGCTCGCGCTCGGCAGCCCCTTCCTCGGGGCGCAGTGGGGCAGCGTCGACGAGCGAGTGCTGCCACAGAGCTCCCCGAGCCGGCAGGCCGCCGACCTTCAGGCACGGCTGTTCGGTGGCGAGACGTCGACCGCGTCGATCATGCTGCGTGGCGCCGACGAGGCGGCCACGGCGACCTACCTGCGCAACCTGTCCGCCGTCGACGGCGTCACCCAGGTCCAGGCCGTCGCCTCGACGACCGCCCAGGGCACGCCGACGACCCTCGTGCAGGCCACGTGGGCGGGCAACGGCCAGACCGCCGCCAGCCAGGACGTCGTCAAGGGCATCCGTGCCCTGCCGACTCCGGCGGGCAGCACCGCCCTCGTGGGTGGTCCGACGGCGGACGCGGTCGACCTCATCGACTCGATCGGCGCCAAGCTGCCCTGGATGGCCCTGACCGTCGCGGCCGTCATGCTGGTCCTGCTGTTCATCGCCTTCGGCTCCGTCGTGCTGCCCCTCAAGGCGATCGTCATGAACGCGGTCTCCATCGTGGCGAGCTTCGGCGTCGTGACGTGGATCTTCCAGGAGGGCCACCTGTCCGGCCTGCTCGGCTTCACGTCGCCCGGCTACCTCGACGTCACGCAGCCGATCCTCATGCTGGCGATCCTCTTCGGGCTGTCCATGGACTACGAGGTGTTCCTGCTCAGCCGGGTCCGCGAGGAGTGGGACCGCACCGGGGACAACACCCGGGCCGTCGCCGCAGGCGTCCAGCGGTCCGGTCGGATCATCACCAGCGCGGCCCTGTTGCTGGCCGTCGTCATCGGCGGCTTCGCGACCAGCGGGATCGTCTTCCTCAAGATGATCGGCGTCGGCATGCTCGTCGCGGTGCTGCTCGACGCCACGGTGGTCCGGGCCCTGCTCGTCCCCGCCACGATGCGGCTGCTGGGGCGGGCCAACTGGTACGCCCCAGGTCCGCTGGCCCGGTGGTGGGAGAGGCACGGCCACCGCGAGGCGCCCGCGGCCCACTCAGGCGACCACCGGCTCCCGGGCCGCGCCACCGTCGAGGGTGTCGAGCCGCCTGTGGCCGCGGCCGGGCACCGGGGCTGAGCGTCCGCCCCCCTCAGCGGTCAGGCCGACGGCCCCGACAGCGGGTCGTCGGCCTGCGGCTCGTCGTCCCTACCGGACAGCCTGGAGACGGCGGCGCCCATGCCGAACAGCGCGAAGAAGCACCAGAACAACAGTCCCATCGGGTCGCTCGTCCTGTTCTGCCAGACATGGGACGTGGCCTCGGGCAACGGGATCCACAGCGGTGCGAAGGCGTCGCCGTCCCAGAACCACAGGAGCAGGTACTCGGTGAGCACCAGGCTGCCCGCGGTCAGCGCCACCGCACCGGCCTTCACGAGGCCAGGACGGGACATCGGCCCGGCCACGAGCAGGCACCAGCCGACGAGCGACCCGACGCCCACGGCGAAGACGGAGTAGTCGTACCCGGTCACCATCACGAAGGCCGTGCACGCGACCGCACTGACGAGGGCCGCGCCGAGGCCGAGGACCGCCCGGCGCGCGGGGGTCGCCGCCGTCCCGGACCAGCCCGTGGCCGGCTGGGCGCGGTCAGCACGCCGTGGCAGCTCGGACATGTGACCTCCTCGGCTCGGACCGGTGCGGCGGAGCAGCTCGGGGCGACCTGCGCTGACCAGTGTCACGGGACGTCGCGTGACTGTCCTCGTGCAACTGGCGCACTGCGGCGCCTGCGCGCGTACCGTCGAGGGCATGCTCGTCGACCCCCTCCGCACCGGCCGCGTGGTCCGCCTGACCCGGGAGGGCTGACCGCGATGGAGCAACGAAATGTCCTCGGCGGTGCGCTGGAGGAGTGCGGCACGGACCCGGTGACCGGCTTCTACCGGACCGGTTGCTGCGACACCGGCCCGCAGGACGTCGGCAGCCACACGATCTGCGCGGTCGTCACCGCGGAGTTCCTCGACCACCAGCGCTCCATCGGCAACGACCTGTCGACACCCCGGCCCGAGTACTCCTTCCCGGGCCTGGTGCCCGGAGACCGCTGGTGCGTCACGGCACCCAACTGGGCCAGGGCCTACGAGGCCGGGGTGGCCGCACCCGTGGTGCTCGCTGCGACGAACGCGTCGGTGCTCGACCTCGTCCCCCTCCAGGCCCTGCAGCAGCTGGCAGTCGACGTTCCCGCCGACCCCAGCTCGCTCGAGGGCTAACCAGCCCCGGGCATCGCGATCTCGGCGAAGACGGGGCGCCCGAGAGCCGGCTGGGCCAGCAGCCGTCGGAAGTCGGTGGTGTTGCGGGAGATCGAGATCAGCAGCTTGCCGTCGGCCAGCGCGATGAGTGGGTGGGCCAGCGGCGCGTACTTCAGCTGGCCCGACGGGTCCTGGAAGTCGGCACGGACGCCCCGGCTCGCCGTCCACGGGCCGGTGGGGGAGTCCGAGGTCCAGGCGTAGACGGTGTTGCCGAGGTCGCCGTCGCGCTTGGACACGATGACGAACCGGCCCCCGACGTAGTCGACCGACAGCGTCTGGGACACACCGCCGTCCGCCGCGAGCACCGGGGCGGCACGGTCCTGCTGCCCGACCCACGACGTGCCGTCCCAGAACTGCCACAGAGAGCGCTCGCGCGCGTTCCCCATCGGTGCGCGGGCGGCATACAGGGCCCGGCCGAAGGCCGTCGTGCTCGGCAGCCGGGTGCCGTAGACGTAGAGCCAGCCACCCCGCGCCGTCATCGCCGAGCCCCAGTTGACCTGCAGCGGGTCGGGGTCGTCGGGCGTGATGTCGAGCTGGCTCGCCACGGTGGGCACCCCAGCCGGCTCGACGTCGAAGACCGTGGCGCTGCTGCCGAGGTAGGTGAAGTCGAACGAGCCGCTTGTACCCCTGCGGATGCGTGCGCTGACGACGACGAGGACGTCGCCGTGGGGAGACGTGAGGGTGGCCACCGACATCGGCCAGTGCACGACCCCGTCAGCCCGGTCGGGGATCACCGGCCCGGCGCCCGCGACCACCACCTGCGAGGTGCACAGCCCGCTCGTGACGAGCATCGAGTTCGCCACGATGCGCGGGCTGGTGCCCTCACGGCGGACGGTGTCGCCGAACACCCACACGAACCGCCGGTCGGGCAGGCGGGCACTCGCCCCGATGTCGCCAGCCTGCCAGCCCGGCAGGGCGAGTCCGGACACGATCCGGTTCAGCTGCGGGACGGTCACCTCAGGTGGGGTGCCCACCGGGGTGGGACAGGCGGGGGAGAGCCGCGGGTATGCCGTGGTGCGCGTCGCGCTCGCACCGTCGCCACCGGTGGTGCACGCCGTCAACCCCAGGGTGAGGACGCCGGCCACGGCGAGGAGAAGGTGCCGCGGGCGCATGGCTCGATCGTAGGGAAGGGCGGGCCGGCACCGTCCGCCGGCCGCCCCGGGTTTGCGGTGCTGGCGTCACCGAATGGTCCTAGGGTCGCTCTCAGAGGAAGATCGGTCCCAGACGACAAGGAGGGCTGCCCGTGAGCCTGCAGCCGCAGCCCAGCCCGACCACGCAGTTCACCCTCAACGGCGCACCCACCGAGATCACCGCCGAGGCCGGCGCGAGCCTGCTCGACGTGCTGCGCGAGCGGCTCGACCTCACCGGGACCAAGAAGGGCTGCAACCAGGGGGCCTGCGGGGCGTGCACCGTCCTCGTCGGTGGTCGACGCGTCCTGAGCTGCCTCACGCTCGCCGCCCAGGTGGCCGGGCGTGACGTCGTCACCATCGAGGGAGTGGGGACGCCGGAGTCCCTGCACGACCTCCAGCGCGCCTTCATCACGGCCGACGGGTTCCAGTGCGGCTACTGCACATCCGGCCAGATCTGTTCGGCGCTGGGCATGCTCACCGAGCTGGAGGCCGGCGTCCCGAGTGCGGTGACCGAGCACCTCAGCAGCCGGCCAGAGCGCACCGAGGCCGAGGTGCGCGAGCGGATGAGCGGCAACCTGTGCCGGTGCGGCGCCTACAACGGCATCGTCGAGGCCATCGAGGAGCATGCCGTCGCGCGGGCCGGGGGACGCGCGTGAGGCCCGTGGCGTATGCCGCACCGACGACCGTGGCCGAGGCACTGAGCCTCGTGACGGGGTCGGGGCAGGCGATGTTCCTCGGGGGTGGGACCAACCTGGTTGACCTCATGCGTGAGGGCATCGAGACCCCGGACGTCCTCGTCGACGTCACCGGGCTCCCCCTCGCCGACATCACCGAAGAGCCCGACGGGGGGCTGCGGATCGGGGCGACGGTGCGCAACACCGACCTCGCCGCGCACGCGGCGGTGCGTGAACGCTACCCGGTGCTCAGCCAGGCCGTCCTCATGGGCGCCTCGGCACAGATCCGCAACATGGCCACCGTCGGTGGCAACCTGATGCAGCGCACGCGGTGCCTGTACTTCTACGACGAGGGGGCAGCCTGCAACAAGCGTGAGCCCGGCTCAGGATGCGACGCCGCAGGTGGCTTCAACCGGATGGGCGCAATCCTCGGGGCGAGCGAGCACTGCGTGGCCGTGCACCCCTCGGACCTCGCCGTCGCCCTCGTCCTGCTCGACGCGACCGTCGAGGTCACCGGCGTCGACGGGGTGCGGATGGTGCCGATCGGGGACTTCCACCGCCTGCCGGGGGACGCGCCGCAGCGGGACACGACCCTGTCCCCGGGGGACCTCGTCACGGCCGTCGAGGTGCCGCCAGCGCCGTGGCTGACCCGGTCCCGCTACCGCAAGGTCCGCGACAGGGCTTCCTACGCCTTCGCCCTGGTGTCGGTCGCCGCGGCGCTCGAGCTCCAGGGCACGACCGTGCGCACCGTGCGGGTGGCCCTCGGCGGCGTCGCCCACAAGCCGTGGCGGGCCACCGTCCTGGAGGCGCAGCTCACCGGCCGCGAGGCCACCGACGAGGAGTTCGAGAGCGCAGCGCGGGCCGAGCTCGAGCCGGCGGCCGGCGGGACCCACACCGCGTTCAAGGCAGACCTGGCCGTGCGCACGGTCACCGCCACGCTGCGCCGCCTGCGTGACGAGGGAGGTGCGGCATGACGCTCGCACCCGAACGACCCACCACCGGCACGGCACCGGTCGGAGCTCCCGCCGGTCGTGAGCCTGCGGTCGGCCAGCCGCTCGACCGCGTGGACGGCCTGGCGAAGACCACTGGGTCCGCCTGGTACTCGGGCGAGTACCCGGTTCCCGGCCTGACCCACGCCGTGCTGGTCCACGCCACGATCGCGCGCGGCCGGATCACGCGGCTCGACACCTCGGTCGCCGAGAGCCACCCGGGCGTTGTCGGCGTGCTGACCCACCACAACGCACCGCGGCTGGCCAAGCCGTCGACGGCCTTCAACCCGCTCGACCTGTCGACCATGGCGGCTGGCAGCAGCATCGGGTTCCTCAACACCGACGAGGTCCACGTCGACGGGCAGCCGGTGGTGGTCGTCGTCGCGGAGACGCTGGAGGCCGCGCAGTACGCGGCTGCCCTCGTCCGGGTCGACTACCACGCGGAGCCTGTCTCTGCCGACCTCGACGCCGTGCTCGACACGGCCAAGCGGGTGCGGACCCTGCCCGGCATGCCGGCCACGGGAGGTCGGCGCGGAGACGCGCCCGCGGCATACGCGGGGTCGGCCGTGAAGGTCGAGCTCACCTTCACGACGCCGCAGCACCACCACAACGCCCTCGAACCCCACGCCACGACAGCCGTCTGGGACGGCCCCCGGCTCACGGTCTACGACGGCAGCCAGAACATCGACTGGACGCAGAAGTACCTCTCGAAGCGGTTCGAGATCCCCGCAGCCGACGTGCACGTCGTCGCGCAGTACGTCGGGGGCGCCTTCGGCGGCAAGTCCAAGGTGTGGGCCGGGACCCTCCTGGCCTGCATGGCAGCCAAGGCGTTCGACCGCCCCGTGCGGCTGGCCCTGACCCGTGAGGGGGTCTACCGCACGGTCGGCGGGCGGACGCCCACCCGGCAGCGGGTCGCCATCGGCGCCTCGACCCAGGGCCGCATGGAGGCCCTCGTGCACTCGGCGGTGTCCCGCCGCGGGCGCGTGGGCGGCGGCGCGGAGCAGATCGTCGCCTGCAGCCTCGACCTCTACGACGCGGCAACGATCCTGGCGGAGCAGCGCATCGTCGAGCTCGACCTCATGACCAACACCGCGATGCGCGCCCCGGGCGAGGCGCAGGGCAGCTTCGCCGTCGAGTCCGCCGTGGACGAGCTCGCCACCGTGCTGGCCATCGACCCGGTCGAGCTGAGACTGCTCAACCAGCCGGGCGACACCAGTCCGGTCACCGGGGCCCGGTACTCCCACCGGCGGCTGGGTGAGACCCTGCGCCGCGGACGCGACCTGTTCGGCTGGGCCGATCGCCCCGCCCCGGGCACGCGCGACGGCAAGGACCTGGTCGGCTGGGGTGTCGCGGCGGCGATCCACCCGGCCTGGGAGTTCGTGGCCAACGTCGAGCTCACCGTCGACCGCAGCGGGGGCGTGACGGTGTCCTGCGCCTTCCACGAGATGGGCATGGGGACCGCCACGGTCGTCACCCAGATGGTCGCCGACGGCCTGGGGGTCCCGGTCGAGCGGGTCGCCGTCCGCCACGGCGACTCCGAGCTGCCGACGGGGCCCGGTGCGGGTGGTTCGGGACAGACGGCCAGCCTCGCCGCTTCGATCGAAAAGGCCTGTGCCGCAATGCGAAAGCAGCTGGACACGGCCGCTGCCAAGGCCGGGCTGCCGGCGGGCACGGCAGCCGAGGAGGTGCTCGCCAGGACGGGCGAGCCGTCGCTCACCGTGACCATCGGCGCCGACATCGGGCTGCGCGCGACCTGGGGTCAGGTGCAGTTCCTCACCAGGACGGTGCTCGACGGCCGCCGGTGGATGAAAGCCGCCACCGGCGCCCACTACTGCGAGGTGCGGGTCGACGCCGACACCGGGGAGCTGCGGATCCGGCGGTGGCTGAGCGTGTTCGACGTCGGTCGCGTCATCAACCCCAAGACCACCCACAGCCAGCTGCGCGGGGGGATCGTCATGGGCCTCGGCATGGCGATGGGGGAGGAGACCCTCATCGACCCGCGCTCGGCCCGGATCATGAACCCCAGCCTCGCCGAGTACCACGTCCCGGTGCACGCCGACGTGCCCCGGCTCGAGGTGCACACGCTCGACGACCCCGACCCGCAGATGCCGCTGGGTGTCGTGGGCGCCGGTGAGGTCGGCATCGTGGGGGTGGCGGCCGCGGTGGCCAACGCCGTGCGGCACGCGACGGGTCGTCGGGTCACCGACCTGCCGCTGACCCTCGACAAGCTCGTGGGCTGAAAAGCTCGTGGGAGGCTCGCGGGCTGAAGAGTTCGTGGGCTGACGGTCCCGGCCGACCTCACCACCAGCCCTGGCGGCGCGCCCAGCGGAGCAGGAAGAGGCTGATGGTCGCCATGACGACCAGCACGACGGTCAGCTGCACCCAGTGGGTCGAGGAGTTGACGATGACGTTCATCCCGTAGATCGACGCGATGGCCGTGACGGGCAGGGTGATGGCGGCGATGACGGCGAGCCGCTCCATGGCCACGGTCATCTTGGTGGTCACCCGGGTCTGGTAGAGCTCGATCACGCCGAACAGGAACTGGCTCTCGCCGTCGGCCAGGCTGCGCACCCGGTCGAACTGCTCGGCGAGGTCGGTGGCGTGTCGTCGGGCCTCGTCGCTGGAGAAGCGCTCGAGCGTGGCCAGCCGACCGTAGATCTCGTGTGCCTGCCCGGCCTGCACCCGCGAGATCAGCAGCTCGTGACGCAGCAGGAAGAGCTCCTCGAGCAGCTCCTCGGGCTGGTGGAAGTCCGAGTCCATGACCCGCATCTCCAGGGCCGGCAGCCGTGCGGCCACCGCCCGCACGGCGGCGCTCTGACGGCGCGCGACGGCTGACCCGATGGCGTGCGAGAGCTGGACAGGGGTGGCAGGGCGCAACCGTCCGGCTGCGATGCGCTCGCGCACGGCGTCGGTCTCTGCGGTCGCGTCGGCGAGGGACACGGCGGGGTTGCGCGGCCCGTGCACCGTGACGAGGTAGCGCGTCCCGACCAGCTGGTCCAGCTCGAGCATGTGCACGTGCCCGCCCTCGCCGGCGAGTGGTGCGTGGATGATGACGAACGTGTGGTCCTCGTAGCCGTGCACGGTAGGGACGAAGTTCCGTTCCCGGCAGGCCTTGAGGACCATCGGGTGGGCGTGGAACTCCTCACGCAGCAACGTCTCCGCGGTGTCGTCGAGCTCGGGGACGTCCACCCAGACGAAGCCGTCGGGGCGGGCGAGCAGGTCGGCGACGTCCTCGGGGACGTGCTCCTCGAGGCCGTCGGGTCCGACCCACCAGGTGCGCACTGGTGTCCTCGTCGCTGCGTCACTCGTCACGGCTTGGACCGGGTCGCCGGGTCGCCGGGTCAGCCGGCGAAGCTCGTCTCGAGCGTGATGGGCACGGCCCTGAGGGCCTGGCTCACCGGGCAGCCCTCCTTGGCGCCCTGCGCGGCCTCCTCGAACTGCTCGGCGGTCAGGCCGGGGACGCTCCCCACGACCGACAGGACGATGCCGGTGATGCCGGTGCCCGGCTGGAAGGTGACGTTCGCGGTCGTGTCGATGGAGGTCGGCGGCGTGCCTGCCTGGGCGAGGGCGTGCGACAGCGCCATCGAGAAGCAGGTGGAGTGCGCGGCGGCGATGAGCTCCTCCGGGCTGGTCTTCCCGTTCGCCTCCTCGGCCCGTGCCGGCCAGGACACGGCGAAGGTCCCGTTGCCGGACGACTGGAGGGTGACCTCGCCGGCCCCCTCCATCAGGGAACCCTCCCAGTGGGCGGTGGCGGTGCGGGTGGTGGGCATGGGTGCTCTCCTCGGGTCTGGGGGTGTGACTGCCTCAAATCTATGGCGATTCCCGCGCGGCGCAATGGCGTGTCCGGAGTCGGTGGGTTCGAGGTCCGGTCAGTGGGCGGTCAGGGGGCGAGGAACTGCACACGGGTGCTGTCCGCCAGGCGCACGACGAGCGTCGCGCTGCCCCGGTGGTAGGGACAAGGCGTGACGCTCTCGGTGCACGGCACGAGGAACATCCGGTCACCGTTCTGCACGAGCAGCCGCAGCCCGCGGTAGCGGTAGCGGAAGGTCTGGCCCTCCTCGGTCTGCAGGACGGTCTCGCTGACGTCGGCGTTGCGCAGGTACAGCCGCTCGCGGGTGTCGAGCACGACCCGGGGCAGCTCGTCGAGGCGGCTCGCCTGCTCCTGGCCCAGGCCCGTCCCCGACCACTGCGCGAGGGTCGCGTTCGCCCAGAACACCGCAGCGGCGACCGTGAGCCACAGCGCCACCCGCAACCGGACCGGGCCGTGCCGCAACCCCATCGCGTATGCCGTGACGCCGGCCCCGAGGGCCAGCACCAGGGGAGTGGTGAGGGGGTACCAGGCCCACTGGCCGATGGCTGGGTAGAGGAAGAGCAGGACAAGCCCGGCTGTGAGGAGCCCGACGCCCAGCCTCAGGGTGGCTGTGGTGCGTCCCGCGAGCCGTGGTCCGACCCAGCGGTTCACGGCGACGCCCCCGGCGACGAGCAGGAACAGGACGAGCACCGGGACGAGCAGCGGCTGCGGGCTGCGCATCACGAAGGCCTGGGTGGACAACCCGATGGTGTCGACGTCGAGCCCGAAGTAGAGGTACTGCGCGCGCGTGGAGACGTAGCCGAAGTAGAAGAGCAGCGTGCTGAGCGCCGTCGCCGGCGCGACGATGTTCCCGGCGAAGCTGTAGACGCGGTCCCACGACAGCCCGGACGGAGCGGCCGGACGATCGGGGTCGGCGTCGCTCGGCTGGCTCGCTTCCTGGGTCATCGCTCAGGTCGTCTCGGGGCTCGGCGGGACGTTGAGCTGCACGGAGATCTGCTGCTGGTCACCCATGGCCGCCACGAACGCGCGGCAGGCGGGCGAGTCGTTGCGCGGGCAGTAGACCAGGCCTGCGAAGCCGACCGAAGGCTCCGTGTTCTCGGGGATCGTCCCCACCAGCCGGACGAGCAGGTCGCAGCGCTGGGCCGTGGAACGGAAGATGTAGCCGACGCAGTTCGGCTGGGACGTCCCGCACCCGCCGCGCACCACCTCGAAGACGTCGGGCTTGAAGAGGACGTCGGTGAGCTCGACGGCGGTGCCGCGCGGGATCTGCCCGTTGTTGTCGACGATCCACGAGACCTCGGCGCACTGGAAGGTCGGGTCGTCGTCGCGAAGCTGTGACGCGCCGCCGACCGGCAGCCTCGCGACCGAGATGGCCGGGTTGGACTCGCGGCTCGACGACGCGGGGGTGGTGGGGTCGGTGCCCTCCGTCGTCGGCTCGGGCTCCGGCTCCTGCGACGACTCCTGCGACGACTGTGCCGACGAGGAGGTGCCGGCAGGTGCCTCCTGCGGCCCGCTCGTCGGCGCTCCGCACCCCGCCAGCACCCAGGCTGCCGCGACAGCGACGACCGCCCCGGCTGCACGGGCCAGGCTCAGGTGACGGGTGTGGTCCACAGCGCGCTCCACGTCTTGGGACCGACTTCCCCGTCGACGGTCAGCCCCTTGTCCTTCTGGAAGGCGCGCACGATGCGGTCGGTCTGGGGGCCGAACTCCCCGTCGACCGTGATCTTCCACCCCCGCGCCTTGAGCCTGGCCTGGAGGGCGCGGACCCCGGCGCCGGTCTTCCTGATGGCCATCAGGCCCGGGAAGGGCGGCGCGGCACCGGGTTTCGCGACGGCGACGGGCTTCGTGTCCGCCCTGGCGGCCTGCTTGGCGGCGCCACCGGTGTAGCTCGGGTAGCCGTACCCGACGATGAACGACGTCGACCGGTCATGCACCCACACGCCGTCACTCTTGCCGGTGATGGCGGCGTTGCCCTCGATCGTGCGGATCCGGCCGTTCGCGAGCGGTGCGATGACCAGCCCGATGTGGTCGATCGCCCCGATGCTCCGGCCGCCCTTCCAGTCGAAGAACACGGCCGCACCGGGACGCGGCTCGCTTCCGAACCGGCCCTGCTTCTGCCACCACTCGGCGCAGGCGATGGTGCCGGCGAACTTGCCCAGCAGGTCGTAGCTGCCGACGACCTCGAACCCCATCCGGGAGACGAAGATGTTGCACCACGCGACGCCGTTCCAGCCGTACTGGGCCCCGAAGGGCGTGCGGTTGCTGCCGGGTGGGGACTCGATGGTGCCGCGGTGGCTCATCGCCGCAGCCAGGACGGCGTCCGCGAGCCCTGCCCCCTCGTGCTCGCCGGCGGACGGGAGCTCCACCGACTCCTGGTCGACGTCGGCGTCACCCTCCTTGGGACCGTTGTCGGTCTGCTGGGGCACGGCTTCGGGCTCGCCGAGCGAGTTGGTGCTGACCGGGTCCGTGACGGTCATGGTCGCTCCTCCTAGCCGGTCAGGGCGTCGGCGATCGGGCCGGCGACGTCGGGGTCGGAGAGGTAGTCCTGGATCGAGTGCGGGTCCGAGGGGTTCTGGGTGCGCTCGTCGCGCATCGCGTCGCTGCCCGCCGCGAACAGCGGGCCCAGTGGGTGGACCAGCGCGACGACGTCGTGCTCGTCGAAGACGTTGAGCCAGCGCAGGGGCCCGCTCACCGGGTTGACCACGGACGGTATGCCGCGCTCCGCGGCACCCTCGGGGCCACCCCACAGGTTGCGCTTCACCACGGCATACCCGTCGGGGGAGCCGGCGGTCACGAGCAGCCGGACGCGGGCGGAGCCGCTGTAGCGCTGGAGGGCGTCGTAGGCGACGCAGCTGCCGAGGCTGTGGCCGATGACGACGACGTCGCTGTGGCCGTCGGCGGTGATCTTGGCGAGGGACTCGCTCACGACCGCCTGCACCTCCTCGCGCATGGTGTCGTCCTCGAGGTAGTACGCGACGTCGCTCAGGAACTGGGTGATGATCAGCTGCGGCGCCCCCGTCTTGTCGCTGAGGAAGCGCAGCGCCTCGCGCACCACCTTGGGCTTGAGCAGGTCACCCCACGAGGCCTCCTCGCCCGCAGCGCGGGACTTCTCCACGTCGCGCGCGGCGTCGGCCACCTCGGGCTCGCTCTGCTCGAGCCGACGCGAGGCGACGAACCCCAGCTCCGCCGCGGCGTCCAGCACCATGTCGTCGGTCGTGGTCGCAGCCTGGGCCTCGATCGTCGTGCCCTCCAGCTCAGGGGTGCGGCCGCCGGCCTTGACGTGCTTGGCGATCGCGTCGGCCAGCACGTTGCCGTAGTAGGGGAAGTACACCGCATCCGCGCCCACCTTCGGGCGGCCCGCGAGGGTCATGCCCTTGGCGAGCCCGGCCAGCCACTCCCGTCGCTTGCCGGCGACGAAGTCCGCCACCGAGGACTCGGTGCGGACCACCCCAGCGGGCATCTGTTGGCTGCGCCCGTGGACCAGCAGCAGGGCAGTGGTCATATGTTTCCTCCCAGTCCGAGCAGGTGGCCGACCAGCTCGGCTGCCTCGGTCCCGTAGCTCGTGTCGATGGTTCGTGCGGACAGGTCCTTGACGATGGCCGAGATCCTGATACCGCGGTTGGCGACCCAGATCCGTTTGCTCTCAGGGGTGTTCGCGTCGGCGACGTTGCCGTCGAGGTCGACGAACTGACCCTGGGCGTTGCGCTGCTGCTCACTGGCGTGGTGCAGACCGATCAGCTCCCAGCTGTCGCTGAGCAACGGTGCGCCGGACGACCCCGGCTCGGTGTCGGCGTCGTAGAGCAGGTACTTGGGGTTCTCGACGCCCTGTGCGTCGACGATCGGACCACTGAAGGTGTTGTTGCGCAGGGTCACCTCACGGTGGCGTCCCTGGGGGTGCTGGATGACGTTGACCGGCTGGCCCTTGACGATCTTGCCGACACCGCCGTGCAGGGCGATGAAGCCGAACGTCTCGCTCGGCGGCTTGTCGGCGACGGGGGCCACCGCGACGATCGTGAAGTCGAGGTCCTCGGCCGGGCTGGTCACGAAGCACCGCTCCGGCTGGAGTGCGACCTTGGTGGGCTGGCTCGACCCGTCCTCGTCCTCGACGTAGCGGAACCACGCCGTCGTCCCGGCTGCCGTCTCGACCGAGTCGAGGACGTGGTGGTTGGTCATCAGCAGCCAGGGCGAGACGAGGAACCCGGTGCCCATCTCCACGGCGGTGGTCAGCTTCGCCACCGCGTCGGCACGCTTGGCACCAGCCGTGAGCCACCACCCCGGCAGGAAGTCGGCGTTCTTGAAGATGCGCTCCAGCGTCTCGTCGACGACGGTGGGGGAGGCGTCGCGCGGCACGGACTCTCCCTGACGCCGGGCATAGGCGACCTTGCGCGCCAGCGGTTCCATGCGCCACGCGTCCTGCTTGGCCGCCCGGACCTGCTCGATCTGCTCGACAGCCGCCGGCCCCGGAGTGAAGGTGGGTTCGGGCAGCGCTGCAGTCTCACCCGGCCGCGGCTCTGGCGGGTCGGGCAGGGTACTCATGATCGCCATCGCGTCACGCCTCCGTTGTCGTCCTTGCCACGGGTCGGAGGGACTTTCCTGCAGATGCCCCAGTATGGGCGTGGTCGCTCGCGGCCGAGATCGGCTATATGACGTAGCCCGCGATGGTGCCGAGCCGGGACCTTCGGCCCTGTCCGGGGGCAGTCGTCGCGCGCAACGGTGGTGCGGCAGGAGCCACCACGGAAGCACGCCACAGGAGGAGCAATGCTCGTCAGCGAACTGGGAACCCGGCAGGTCGCCAGCGTCCGGGCCGACTCGGCCCTCGACGTGGCGGTGCGGATCCTCGCCGACAGAGGGGTCTCGGCCCTGCCTGTCGTGGACCCCTCGAACCGGGTGGTCGGCATCCTGAGCGAGGCGGACGTGCTGCGTCTCTGTCTCGCCGACGACCCCCGGGCCAGGTTGCGCCCTGTGGACCCCGGTGAGCGCCCGGAGGTCGCCGACCTGGCCTGGCCGAGGACCGTAGCCGAGGTGATGACGCCCGACCCCGTCACGACGCGCGACGGGTCCGACGTCGCCGATGTCGCGCACTTGTTGGCGGACACGGGGTGGAAGAGCCTGCCCATCGTCGACACCGACGGAGTCCTCGTCGGCATGATCAGCCGCAGCGACGTCATCCGCGTGCTGTCCACCAGTGACGCGGAGATCTGGCTGCACGTCGTCCGCGACTACGGTGTGGTCTCCCGGCCGGAGTGGGACGTGAGCGTGACCCGCGGCGTGGTCACCGTCTCCGGAGTGGCTGAGGGCAGGGACGCGCGACTGGCGGCTGCGATCGCCGCGACGGCCCCCGGGGTCCGCGGTGTCGTCGTCGCCCCGCCCCCCGGGGACTGATGAGGTCGGCGGAGGGACCTTCGGCACTGCCCGCGGAAGCTCGGGGGGCCCATCGTGGTCGGATGACCACCACGTGCTCCGCCGACCGGGAGGCCCACGCACCCCAGGCCCGCGCCCTGCGTCAGGTCGTGGTCGGGTTCGACGGCACTCCGGAGTCCGAGGGCGCCGTGAGGTGGGCTGCCCTGCGGGCCTTCGCCCTGGGCGCAAGCCTCACCGTTCTGCACGCGGTCCCCCTACCGGGCAGTGGGATTCGGCTCGACGTCCTGGGTGGGACGCCGCCCCTCGAGGTCGCGCTGAGGGAGCGCAGCGCCCAGGTCGCCGCACGAGGGGCCCGGCTCGCGCGTGCGGTGGAGCCCGGGCTCGCCGTGCTCAGCGTCGGGGTGGTGGGGGGAGCGGCCGCAGAGCTGATCGCACACTCCGCCGACGCGGCCCTGCTGGTCGTGGGCCGGCGGCGGCGCGGACACGTCCTCGTCGCGGCGCTGGGGTCGGTGTCCTTCGCCGTGAGCATGCATGCGCGATGCCCCGTCGTGGTGTTCCCCGCGGGCACGACGGTGCAACCGCGCCACTCGCGACGGCCGGTGCTGGTGGGAGTCGACGGGTCGTCGGGATCGATGGCCGCGCTCGACCTCGGCGCCGCGGTGGCCGTCGCCACCGGGTCTGCGGTCGTCGTCGTCGCTGCGTGGCAGGACGACACGGGCGAGCCGTGGGGTCTGGACGTCAGGACCTCGCGTGCCCAGGACGTGGCCAGCGAGCGGCTGGAGCGGGCCGAGCACCACCTGCTCGCCCAGCACCCCGACCTCGAGGTCACGGGCAGCACCGTCGAGGGTGATGCAGTGGACGTGTTGGTTGCGGCGTCGCCGGGTGCTGGCCTGGTCGTGGTCGGCAGCCGGGGCGAGGGAGGTTTTGCCGGCATGATGCTCGGCTCCGTCAGCCACGGGGTCCTGCGGGCCGCAGCCTCGCCGGTTGCCGTCGTGCGCCGAGGGGCGTTCGCCTAGGGGTGCTCACCGGCGCCGAGATCGGGCCAGCCCGGCACCGGCGCAGGCCAGCGCGGCACCGGCGCAGGCCAGCGCGGCACCGGCTCAGGCCAGCTCGCGGCCGGTCACGCTCTGGGAGCGGATGCGGATCCAGCGGTGACCGCGCGCGAGGGAGCGGACCCACGGACGCCCTGCCCGGCTCTCCAGCGCCCTGATCTCTGCCGGGTCCTCCACCAGGACCGCCGTCCCCTGCACCAGGACGCTCCAGCCGGTGCGGGTGGTGGCGTCGAACGAATCGACCTCGAAGGCAACCCGGTCGTGGTCCAGCGCGGCTTCGATCTTCGAGTCGCCGGCGGTCCGGAAGCACACGTCGACTCCGTCCGTGACGTGCTGGACGGGCAGGACGGCGATCTCGGCATCGAGCACGAACGCGAACCGGCCGATGGGGGTGGCGACGATCCGCTCGAGACACTCGTCCAGCCCCATCACCCGCAGGCCGGTGTGGTCGGTGCTCAGGTTGGTCTGGGTGGGCATGCGGTCCTCCTCGGGGCCCTCGCGCGGCTGCGAGGGGCTTGCCTCCAAGGCTGGGATGCCGTGGTGTCGCGAGGCAGGGACCAAGGGCCCTGAATGTCGGCCCGGTTCCGGGTCACTCCACGCGTGGGGGTGGTCGCGCTCGACACCGTGGGAGCAACCCTGGCGATGCGTCGTGAAGTCAGGACCTTTGGCCCTGAATGCCACCCCGTCCAGCCGCGAGAGTTGAAGTGCCAGAAGGAAACCATCACGGGCGCACCGCGCCCAGAGGAGGAACACCAGCCATGCGACGACGCACTCTCGACGCCCTGCTCACGACCGGCGGCCTGATCGTCGCCGCCGTCCTGTTGGTAGCCGGCGGCCTGTTGACGTGGGCCAGCAACTTCGTCGACAACGAAGTCCACACGCAGCTCGCGGCGCAGCACATCACCTTCCCTGCCAAGGGGAGCGACCAGCTCAACGACCCCAAGGTCAAGCCCTACCTCGAGCAGTACGCGGGGCAGCAGCTGACCACCGGTGCACAGGCCAAGGCCTGGGCCGACCACTACATCAAGGTCCACCTCGACGAGTCGACCGGTGGCAAGACCTACTCCGAGCTGAGTGCCGCCTCCCGGGCGAACCCGGACGACCCCAAGGCCAAGGCCATGGTCGACCTCGCCTTCCGCGGTGAGACGCTGCGGGGCCTGCTGCTCAACGCCTACGCCTTCGGGACCATGGGTGTCATCGCGATGTATGCCGCGATCGCCAGCTTCATCGGCGCGGCGGCCATGCTGGTCCTGGCCCTGCTCGGCTTCCGGCACCTGCGCCGGGTCCCCGCGGAGGAGGAAGTGGGCGCCGGCAGCCGCGCGAGGGCAGCCAAGCCCGCGATCGCCTAGTCATCGAGGCCGACCACACGGTCGGCGCCACCCCGGACGAGAGCCCCCGCCACCCCTGAGGCGGGGGCTCTGCTCCGCGTTGTGTGCCGCCCTGACGAGGCGGACGGCCTCAGAAGGCGGTGTAGCCGCCGTCCGCGACCAGGACCGAACCCGTGACGAAGGACGACGCGTCGCTGGCGAGGAAGACGACGGCGGGAGCCAGCTCCTCGACCGTGCCGTACCGCCGCATGGGGGCGTCCTCGATCCAGTGCTGGCGGAACTGCGGGTCGTCCACGGGCGACATGTCGGTCTTGATGTAACCGGGAGCCAGGGCGTTGACCCGCACACCGTGGGGCGCCCACTCGGCGGCCAGACTGCGGGTGAGGTGGTGCACGGCGGCCTTCGAGGCGTTGTAGGCCGGCTGCCACTGTGGTCGGTTGACGATGAACCCGGACATGGACCCGATGTTGACGATCGACCCGGAGCCCTCGGCGACGAAGTGCCGGCCGAACGTCTGGGAGCAGGTCCACACGGCGTCGAGGTTGACGTCCATGACGGCCCGCCAGTCCTCCGGGGTGACGTCCAGCGCCGGGGCGTGCACGCAGGCGCCGGCGTTGTTGACGAGGACGTCGACCCGGCCGTACATCGCCAGGGCGGAGTCGAGGACGCGTTGGACATCGGCCGCTCGGGTGACGTCAGCCTCGACGAAGTCAGCGCGGATGTCGTTGGCCTGCAAGGACTCCAGGACGCCGTCGGCCGCGTCGGCGTCGCGCCCGACGAGGACGACGGCAGCCCCCGCATCGCCGAGGGCGCGGGCGAACCCGGCCCCCAGTCCACGGGTCGCGCCGGTGACCACGGCCACCCTGCCTGCGAGGGAGAAGCGGTCCAGTGCGTTCATGAGCCCAATCTAGGACCCGGAAAGTCCCGCGTCAGCCGACGGGTTGGCCCTGCGGACCGACGACCTCGACCAAGGAACGGCCCCATTCGCGGGCGCGGTCCAGCTCGCCCTCGTCGAGCGGCCCCTCGAGGCCGTGCACCCAGAACGTCTCCGGATCTGCTGCCTGTCGCAGGTGCACCCGGCGCAGCCGCTTCGCCGCCTTCTTGGCAGCTGACCCCGGGACCCGGGGGTGGCTCACCCGGGTGTCGAACGTCGCGAACACCGTCTCACTCGCCCCGGGTTCGAGCGACTCCAGCCACTCGCGGATCCCCCTGGAGGCGGACTCGACCGGATGGTGGGACTTCGTCGCCGCGTCCTCACGCGTCGACGGCCGGCTGAGCCCGAAGGCGTGGGTCGGCCCACCGACGACGAGCAGGTCGAGCCCCGGCGGGACGGCGTCGGCACGGGACACTTCGCACAGCTCGACCTCGGACCAGCTGCCGAGGCCATCGGCGATGGCCTCGGCCACGGCCCTGGTGTTCCCGAACATCGACTCGTACACGACCAGACTGCGCTTCACGACGCCGTTCCTTTCCTTCGGGCGCGGGCGGACCACCCGCCCGCGCGGGTGTCAGTGCCGGCCGCGCACCACGGCGACCGGGCAGGTGCTCCGCTGCAGCACCTCGTGGCTGACTGAACCGAGCAGGAGCCCCCGGAAGCCGCCCCGTCCTCGCGCGCCGACGACGACCAGCCCGGCCTCGCCGGCCGCGTCGACCACCGCGTCAGCGGGTCTCCGGTGGACGATCCGGACCTCGACCTCGACGTCGGGGTGCGCCCGGCGGGGCTCTTCGCTGATCTCCTCCACCAAGGCCGCGAGCCGCTCCTCGACGGCAGTCCACTGGGGTGAGCCGCGCGTGGTGGCCACGGCGCCGCCCACGAACTCCACCTGCCAGGCCGCCACGAGCACGAGGGTCACCCGGCGGGCCCGGGCCTGCTCGAACCCGAAGGCGACGGCGGCCTTGGCGGAGGCGGACCCGTCGACGCCCACCACGACGGGGCCCCCGGACCGGGTGTGTGGACGGACCACGACGACGGGGACCAGGGAGTGCATGGCCACCTGGAGCGACACCGACCCCAGCAACCCCCCCACCCCGCCACGGCCGCGGGCACCCACGACCACGGTGTCGGCGTCCTCCGAGGCCTCGACGAGGTCGTGGGCAGCCGACCCTGTCGTCGCCCGACCGGTCACGCGCAGGCCGGGGTGGGTGGTGTGGACCTGCACCAGCGCCGCGTCGGTGATGTCGTCGCCGGTGTGCCAGCTCGGTTCGGGAACCAGGACGGTAGCCGCCACCAGCCGGTCGATCCCGGTGGCGTGGACCACGTCCAGGGGAAGCCCGCGGAGACGGGCCTCGTCCGCCGCCCAGTCGAGCGCGGCGTTGGACTCCACTGAGCCGTCGACCCCGACGACGATGGCGCGCTCGCCGCTCCACGATGGCATCGGACGATCCTCCTCGTTCGGGCACTGGCCCGTCCCTTCGAGGGTCGCGCGACGCGAGGCCGATCACCCGGGCCGAAGGTCCCGGCCCGGGTCATCCCGGCAGCGCGGGTCAGCGGTTGAGCAGCTCCTCGAACGGCACCGGGTCGGCGAACTCGTCCGCGTGGACGGCCCGGGCTGCCTGCCCGGTCACCAGGTCCGCGAGCTCACCTGCGGCCACCTGGACGCGCGCGGAGAGCCCACCGGTGACCAAGCCCCCCCGGCCCCAGTCCTCCGAGGCCGCGAAGACGGCTGTCGGCACCGTGACCGCCTTGAGGTAGGCGAACATCGGGCGCAGGGCGTGCTCGAGGACGAGCGAGTGGCGGGCTGTTCCGGCCGTGGCGGCCAGCAGGACGGGCGTCCCGCGCAGGGCACCCTCGTCGAGGACGTCGAAGAACTGCTTGAAGAGCCCGCTGTACGACGCCTGGAACACGGGGGTCACGACGACCACGCCGTCCGCCTGCCGCACCGCGTCCAGGGCGTCGCGCAGCGCGCCGCTGGCAAACCCCGTGAGCAGGGCGTCGGCCAGCGCGTGCGCGTGTTCGCGCAGGTCGACGAGCGTCACGTCCGCCTCGGTGCCCCGCTCGAGCAGCGCGTCCCGTGTGGCGGTGGACAGCTGCTCGGCGAGCAGTCGGCTGGAGCTGGGCTGCCCCAGGCCCGCCTGGACGACGACCAGGTGGCGTGCGGTCTGGGCGCTCATGAGGTGACCTTGGCGTCGCGGGCGGCGATGCTGGCGACCCGGCTCGCGTGGGTGGGGGCGTCGGGGACGTGGGCCGGCTTGCGGGCAGCCGCGATCCGGCGCAGCTCGGGCACCACCTGGGTGCCGAGCAGCTCGACCTGCTCCATGACGGTCCGGTGGGGGAGGCCGGCGTGGTCGATGAGGAACAGCTGGCGCTGGTAGTCACCCACGGAGTCCGCCATCGCGGCATACCGCTCCACCACCTGCTGGGGCGAACCCACGGTGAGCGGCGTCTCGCGGCTGAACTCCTCCAGCGACGGACCGTGCCCGTAGACAGGCGCGTTGTCGAAGTAGGGACGGAACTCTCGCACGGCGTCCTGGCTGTTGGCCCGCATGAACACCTGTCCACCGAGCCCGACGACGGCCTGGTCGGCGGCGCCGTGCCCGTAGTGCTCGAAGCGACGCCGGTAGAGCGCGACCATCTGCCTGGTGTGGCTCATCGGCCAGAAGATGTTGTTGTGGAAGAAGCCGTCGCCGTAGTACGCCGCCTGCTCGGCGATCTCGGGGCTGCGGATCGAGCCGTGCCAGACGAACGGCGCGACGCCGTCGAGTGGGCGAGGCGTCGACGTGAACGACTGCAGTGGCGTGCGGTACTTGCCCTCCCAGGTCACGACGTCCTCGGTCCAGAGGCGACGCAGCAGCGCGTAGTTCTCGATGGCCAGCGGGATGCCGTCACGGATGTCCTTGCCGAACCACGGGTACACGGGGCCGGTGTTGCCACGGCCCATCATCAGGTCGACGCGGCCGTCGGCGAGGTGTTGCAGCGTGGCGTAGTCCTCGGCGATCTTCACCGGGTCGTTGGTGGTGATGAGGGTCGTGGAGGTCGACAGCAGCAGGCGTGAGGTCCGGGCGGCGATGAAGCCCAGCGTGGTCGTGGGGGAGGAGGGCACGAAGGGCGGGTTGTGGTGCTCGCCGGTCGCGAAGACGTCGAGGCCGACCTGCTCCGCGTGGATGGCGAGCTCGAGGGTGTTCTTGATGCGCTCGTTCTCGCTGATGGTGTGACCCGTGGTCGGGTCCTGCGTGAGGTCCCCGACGGTGAAGATCCCGAACTGCACTGTCCCGCGCTCCTTAAGTAGTTGCGATTTCAACTACCTTAACGGCAGGTGGGTCGCGTTCATTCCGCGAGGCTGTGTGGCGGGTCAGTCCGTCGGTCAGTCCGGCGTGGCGGCGAGGTGCGCGCACGCGCGCGACTGGTTCCAGAGCCGCAGGAGCCGTGCGCTGTCGGCGGCGCCGGGCTCGCGCGGTATGCCGTCGGTGCCGACGAGCATCGGCGTCCAGACCGCCTTGCGCACGGCGCTGCGCTCGGTGCGCCGGTTGCCCTTGGCGGCGGCCACGTCGATGGACAACGTCAGGACACCCGAGCGCGCGTCGGGCTCGTGGCTGCGCCACCACACGAAGTTGCCCAGGCCGTAGTGCACGTACGAACGGCCGAGCCACCCCGCGCCGTTGACCCGGTGCGAGTGACCGCCGACGATGACGTCGGCGCCCGCCTCCTCGAGGACCTGCGCCGTCTGGACGGACAGCTGGTCGGGGCACGACTGGTAGTCGGTGCCCCAGTGGAGGAACACGACCACCAGGTCGGCCCGCCTGCTGGCAGCCTCGACCGCCCGGCGCAGACGGGTGGGCGGCATGCTCGAGGCGATCCCCGCCTTGGCGGGTCCGGCCGACCAGTTCGCCAGCGTCATCTCGTAGACCTGGGACGAGCCGAACACCGCGACGGTGAGCCCCTTGGCCTTGAGGTAGGCGGGGGCGAACGCCTCGACCTCCGTGGCGCCGATCCCGACGACCGGGATGGGGCTGTCCTCCTTGGCGGCCAGGGTGTCCTGCAAACCGAGCGGGCCGTAGTCCACGCCGTGGTTGTTGGCCATGCTCACCGCGTCGACCCCCGCACTGGCGATCGTGTCGAGCGCGGTCGCGGGCGCGCGGAAGTGGAACTCCTTGCCGATCTTGGTGCCCCGCTCGGTGATCGCCGTCTCGAGGTTGACCATCGCGAGGTCCGCCGACCCCAGGGTGCTGCGCAGCTCGTCCAACCCGTGGCGGTCACGGGCCAGCGGCGCGAGGTAGTCCTCGAAGTGGACGTCGCCCCCGAAGGCCATCGTCAAGGTCCCCGGGTCCGAGGCGGGCGGGGTCGCCGACGTGGTCGAGGGGCTCGCGGTGGTGGGAGCGGCAGTCGTCGTCGAGGTGGTGGCCCTGGCGGAGGGCGTGCGGGTGGCCGCCGGTGCCGCGCCCGACTCCGCGGAGCAGCCCGCGGCCAGGAGCCCCAGCAGGGTGCTCGCCACGACGGCGGAGGGACGGCGCATGAGCGCTGAGTGTAGGTCGCCCTAGGATCACGGTCGTGGAGGCGGCAACGGGGCACGCGCGGTTCGGCTCGGTCCTCGCCACCCGACCCGTCGAGGTCCGGCACGACCTGGCCGACCTCGACAGCGGGTTCTGGGCGGTCGTCGCCGAGTTCGACGGACCCGTCACCGCCGTCCGCTTCGAGGAGGTCGACCTCGATGCGGCCGAACCGGGCCCCGTCGGCTGGTCGCCGCTGGAGGGGGAGTGGGTCACGAGCCTGGACCACGCGGCATACCTCGCGGGGGTGGCCGAGGTCCGCGAGCGGATCGCCGCGGGCACGGTCTACCAGGTCAACCTCTGCCGGGTCCTCAGCCACGCGCTGCCGGCGGGCGCCGACCTCGACGGGCTCGCCCAGCTGCTCGTCCGGGGGAACCCGGCGCCGCACGCGGGTCGGGTCCACGTGCCGGGCGCGGGCCTCGACGTGGTCTGTGCCAGCCCCGAGGCGTTCCTGCTGCGCGACGGTGACCGGCTGGAGTCGCGCCCCATCAAGGGCACAGCCACGACCTTGGCGGCCATGCTGCCCAAGGACTACTCCGAGAACGTCATGATCGTCGACCTCGTGCGCAACGACCTGTCCCACGTGTGCCGCGAGGGCACCGTGGTGGTAGACCACCTGTGCCGCCCGGAGCAGCACCCGGGCATGGTGCACCTCGTGTCGGCGGTCTCGGGGCAGCTGCGGCCGGGGGTCGACTGGCCGGACGTCATGGCGGCGACCTTCCCCCCGGGCTCGGTGTCCGGGGCGCCGAAGTCCAGTGCGCTGCGGGCCATCCGTGACCTCGAGGACGCCCCTCGCGGGCCCTACTGCGGCGCGGTCGGCTGGATCGACGCCGACCGCGACCGGGCGGAACTCGCCGTGGGGATCCGGTCGTTCTGGGCACAGGACGACGGCGGCGGTGGGCGCGTGCTGCGGTTCGGCACCGGGGCAGGCATCACGTGGGGGTCCGACCCCGAGCAGGAATGGGTGGAGACTCAGGTGAAATCCCGACGACTGGTCGGCCTGGCGTCTGGAAAGGTGGAGGCATGAGCAGCAACGAGCCCCGGGTCTGGGTCAACGGCCGGCTGACCGGCATCGACGAGCCCGCCATCGCGGCCCTCGACCACGGCGTCACGGTCGGCGACGGAGCCTTCGAGACGGCCAAGGTCGACCGGGGCCAGGTGTTCGCGGCCACCCGGCACGCCCGGCGGCTGGACCGCACACTGGCGGGCCTGGGGCTTCCGCCCGCCGACCACGACTACATCGCGGAGGGCGCGAAGGCCGTGCTCGAGGCAGGTGACCCCATCGAGTTCGGACGGCTTCGCTACTCGGTGACGGGGGGAGCGGGGCCGCTGGGTTCGGACCGCGACGACAGCCCGCTCACGTACATCGTCACCGCCGGCCCCCAGCCGCGACCGCCGGCCAGCGCGACCGTGGCCGTGGTCCCCTGGACCCGCAACGAGCGGTCCGCCGTGGCCGGCCTCAAGACGACGTCGTATGCCGAGAACGTCGTGGCCCTGGCCTACGCCAAGGAGCGCGGGGCCATCGAGGCGGTGTTCGCCAACACCCGAGGTGAGCTCTGCGAGTGCACCGGGTCCAACATCTTCGTCGTCCGGGACGGCGTCATCAGCACGCCCCCGCTCGACTCCGGCTGCCTCGCCGGGATCACGCGCGAGGTCACCATCGAGTGGTGCCGCGAGGCCGGGCTCGAGGTCCGCGAGGAAGCCATGCCGCTGGAGGTGCTGGGAGAGGCCGACGAGGTCTTCATCACCAGCTCCACCAAGGACGTTCTCGCGATCCACGGCGTCGACGACCGCACCCTGTCGCCAGGGCCCCTGACGGCCCGCGCCGCCGAGGTGTTCGCCCGGCTGTGCACCGAGCGGATCGACCCGTGACCGAGGCCCGTCACGACGACCCGCCCGCCGCGCCGCAGGCGAGCAACGACGCTGCGCCGGAGGCGAGAAGCGACTGGGAGTGGCGCCGCAAGATCCGCGCCAACCCGCACAGCCACCGCATCTACAAGTGGTGGGTCATCGCACCGCTGGGCCTGCTCATCGTCGCCGGTGGCCTCGCCCTCGTCCCGCTGCCCGGTCCCGGGTGGCTGATCGTCATCTTCGGCATCATCGTGTGGGCGTCGGAGTTCGAGTGGGCCCAGGACCTGCGCGACTGGGTCAAGGAACGCCTCGCGCGGTGGAACGCGTGGATCAAGCCCAAGCCGCTGTGGTTCAAGGGGCTGGTCGGGCTGGCGACCGCGGTCCTCGTCGGCCTGTTCTTCTACCTGCTGTTCCTCGTCTCTGGGGTGCCGTCGTTCATGCCGGACGCGCTCGAGACGCAGCTGCTGTTGCTGCCCGGACTCTGACGCGGGCCCGGTGCGACGGGCAGCTGACCGGCACGCCGACCCGATTTCACCTCGCGCCGCCGGTCCGGCTATCCTTCGTGAGCCGTTTCGGCACTGGACGTGTAGCTCAGTTGGTTAGAGCGTTCGCTTCACACGCGAGAGGCCATGGGTTCGAGTCCCTTCACGTCCACCATCCCACTCAGGCCCGCCTCGTCCGAGGCGGGCCTGAGTCGTCCCGGGACACGGCCCGGCACAGGCGGTCCGAGGCGTGCTCGCGGTGTTTCATGGGGTCATGACCTCCGTCGTCCGGCAGATCCGCGTGTACCCCGTCCACGGCGAGGCTGGCCGCGACCTCGAGGCGGTGCAGGTCGGGGAGTCGGGCCTGCAGGGTGACCGGCCCAAGAAGGCCGCCGTCATGGTGCTGTCGACCGACGACACTAGCGGGGCCAGGGCCAACCTGGTCGTGGACCTGGGCGCCGAGGACCTCGCCGCCACGGTGGGTCACGTGATCGCCGTGGGGACGGTCGAGCTCGACGTCACCGGACCGGCAGGCACCTGCCCCGGTGTGTATGCCGCCGTGCGCCGCCCGGGGTCGGTGCGGGTGGGGGACGAGGTGGAGGTCAGGCCGCGCTCGTGACCATCGTGCGGTATGTCACGTGACGAGCGTCGGCGGTGCGGCCTAGAGTCGAATCGTGCTGCTGTTGCAGGAACCGGGAGTGCACGAGCGCGCGGTGGACCGCCTCGCGGCGAGCTACCGCGCCATTCCGCACGACGCGCCGGTGCGGCTCGCGAAGAAGACGTCCAACCTGTTCAGGGCGCGGGCGGTCTCCAGCGCGCCCGGACTCGACGTCTCCGGCCTCGGCGGGGTCATCGCGGTCGACCCGGTGGCACGGACTGCCGACGTCCAGGGCATGTGCACGTACGAACACCTCGTCGACGCCACGTTGCCCCACGGGCTCGCGCCGCTCGTCGTGCCCCAGCTCAAGACCATCACCCTCGGTGGGGCGGTCACCGGGCTCGGCATCGAGTCCACGTCGTTCCGCAACGGGCTGCCGCACGAGTCGGTCCTCGAGATGGACGTGCTGACCGGGTCGGGCGAGATCGTCACCGCCACCCCCGACGGCGAGCACGCCGACCTGTTCCACGGGTTCCCCAACTCCTACGGCACCCTCGGCTATGCCACCCGTCTGCGCATCGCGCTCGAGCCGGTGCAGCCCTTCGTCGAGCTGCGCCACCTGCGCTTCCACGACCTGGAGTCGCTGGTCGCGACGATGGCAGAGATCACCGGCACACGCGCCCACGAGGGTGCCGCGGTCGACTACGTCGACGGGGTCGTGTTCGCGGCCACCGAGTGCTACCTCACGCTGGGGCGCCAGACCGCGGAGCCGGGACCGGTCAGCGACTACACCGGCCAGCAGGTCTACTACCGCTCCATCCAGCACGACGGCCCGGCACCGAGGACCGACCGGCTCACGATCCACGACTACCTCTGGCGGTGGGACACCGACTGGTTCTGGTGCAGCCGGGCGTTCGGTGCCCAGAACCCCCGGATCCGCCGGCTCTGGCCGCGTCGCTACCGCCGCAGCGCCTTCTACTGGCGGCTCATCGCCCTCGACCACCGCTTCGACATCGCCGACCGGCTCGAGGCGAGGCAGGGCAGGCCGCCCCGCGAGCGGGTCGTCCAGGACGTCGAGGTGCCGTTGGACCGGACTGCCGAGTTCCTGCACTGGTTCCTGCGCGAGATCCCGATCGAGCCGATCTGGCTGTGTCCCGTGCGCAGCCGCGACGTGTGGCCGCTCTATCCGCTGCGCCCGGGCGAGACGTACGTCAACGTCGGGTTCTGGTCCAGCGTGCCGCGCGACCCGGCTGAGCCGGTCGGTGCCGCGAACCGGCTCATCGAGGCCCTGGTGACGGCGCTCGGCGGCCACAAGTCGCTCTACTCCGATGCCTACTACGACCAGGCCGAGTTCTGGCAGCTCTACGGCGGCGACGACTACACCGTCCTCAAGGCCCGCTACGACCCCCAGTCCCGACTGCTCGACCTCTACTCCAAGGCGGTGCAACGACGATGACCCTGCTGCGCAACCCGCGATCCGACTCCACGGCCGATCGCCTGTCGATGGCGCAGATCCTCGAGGCCGTGACGGCCGACGACCTGCAGCTGCGCTTCACGGCGTTCGACGGCTCGACCACCGGGCCTGCCGACGCGACCTTCGGGCTCGACCTCAAGACGCCCCGGGGCGCGAGCTACCTCGCGACGGCTCCCGGCGACCTGGGCCTGGCCAGGGCCTACGTCGCAGGCGACCTCGACCTCGTCGGCGTGCACCCGGGCGACCCCTACGACCTGCTGGTCGCCCTCGGCGACCTGCACTTCCGGCTGCCCCCGCCCAAGACCGCCGCCGCGGTGGCCCGCTCGCTGGGCCCCGACCTGCTCAAGCCGCCGCCGCCCCCGCCCCAGGAAGCCCTGCCCCGGTGGCGCCGAGTCGCCGAGGGCCTGCGGCACACCCGGGCGCGCGACTCCGACGCGATCCACCACCACTACGACGTGTCCAACACGTTCTACGAGTACGTCCTGGGTCCGGCGATGACCTACACGTGTGCGTGCTACCCGCACGAGGGAGCCACCCACGAGGAGGCCCAGGACAACAAGTACCGCCTCGTGTTCGACAAGCTCCGGCTGCGTGAGGGAGACCGCCTGCTCGACATCGGCTGTGGCTGGGGAGGCATGGTCCGGTATGCCGCGCGCCGCGGGGTGAGCGTCGTCGGCGCGACCTTGTCGCGCGAGCAGGCGGCCTGGGCGCAGGAGGCGATCCGCCGGGAGGGGCTGCAGGACCTCGCCGAGGTGCGCCACAGCGACTACCGCGACATCCGCGAGACCGGGTTCGACGCGGTCTCCTCGATCGGGCTGACCGAGCACATCGGCGTCCGCAACTACCCGGCCTACTTCGGCTTCATCAAGGACCGGCTGCGCACCGGCGGGCTGGTGCTCAACCACTCGATCACCCGCCCCGACAACCGGCGTCAGTCCACGGGCGCGTTCATCGACCGTTACGTCTTCCCCGACGGCGAGCTCATCGGGTCGGGCACCATCATCGCCGCCATGCAGGACGCCGGCCTGGAGGTGCGTCACGAGGAGAACCTCCGCGAGCACTACGTCCGCACACTGGCGGCCTGGTGCGCCAACCTGCGTGACCACTGGGACGAGTGCGTCGCCGAGGTGGGCGAGTCCACGGCCCGCGTCTGGGGGCTCTACATGGCGGGCTCGCGCCTGGGGTTCGAGCGCAACGTCGTGCAGCTGCACCAGGTGCTGGGGGTCAAGCTCGACGAGCGCGGTGGCGCCAACCTGCCGCTGCGACCCTGGTGGGACGCCTAGATGGAGCAACGACTGTCGCTGGTCACCCTCGGGGTGTCCGACCTCGAGCGGGCCGAGCAGTTCTACACCGCGCTGGGCTGGACGCCCCGCGGGGACGACGACGACGTCGTGTTCTTCCAGTGCGGGGGCCTGGTCGTCGCACTGTGGGACCGCACCTCCCTGGCCGAGGACTCGGTGGTCGAGGACGGCGGCGGGTGGGGCGGGGTGACCCTGGCCCTCAACGTCCGCTCGGCCGACGAGGTCGATGAGGTCCTCGACGAGGCGGCGCGCGCCGGTGCCGTGATCGGGCGCAAGGGTGCCGAGACCTTCTGGGGTGGCTACTCCGGGGTGTTCATCGACCCCGACGGCCACCCGTGGGAGGTCGCACACAACCCCTTCTGGACCGTCACGGACGCCGGCGAGACGCTGCTGAGCGAGCCCTGAGGTCAGGCCACCCTGAGCGAGCCCTCAGGTCAGGCCACCCTGAGCGAGCCCTGAGGTCAGGCCACCCAGTGCCGCGTGGCGCTGGCCCAGGTGGCGAGGGCGAGCAAGGGCAGCGCCACCAGCACCAGTGCGCGCGTGAGCAGGCGGGCTCGGCGCTCGCCGCTGACGGTGGACAGGGCCAGGTAGGCCGGGAACCACGTGAGCGCATACCGCGGGGACGACACCCACAGGGTCGAGCAGAGCACCACCCCGACGGACAGCCCGAGGTAGGTCGCCTCGGGCCAGCGTCGCTGCCACGCCAGCAGGGCCACCACGGCGACCCCGAACAGCACCGCCACCACATCACCCATCCGTGAGGCCGCGAGGACCCAGTCGCCCGTGGCCCAGACGGCGTCCCACGCGGACCGCAGCCCCACCCAGGGCCAGTGCGTCTCGCGCGACCAGCCCGTCGCCTCGGCCTCACGCCAGGCGTTCCAGGACCCGGTGCGGTGGTGCAGGTACGCCACGAAACCGGCCACCGGCAGCAGCGGCAGCCCCAGGGCGAGCACGTCCACGCGCGGCCGGCGGAGCCTGCCGTCGTGACGCAGCTGCACGACATACATGACGGCGAGGCCGGCCACGAGGAAGAGGCCGTTGACCCGCACCGCGGTGCCGAGGGCCGCCAGGGAGCCGGCCACCCACCAGTTCCGGTGGGTCGCCCAGACCCAGGCCCAGACGGCGACGGCGAGGAACAGTGCCTCGGTGTAGACGGCGACGAGGAAGTAGCCACAGGGTGCGACGGCGAGCAGCAGCACCGCTCGCTGCCCGGCCCGACGACCACCACCGGGGTCGTCCGCGACGAGCGTCCACACACCGAGCGCACCCACGACTCCCGCGACCAGGGTGACGGCCCACCCAGCGGCCGTGACCGAGCCGCCGAACACCGGCGCGAGCAGCGCCATCAGGGCGGGGTAGCCAGGGAAGAACGCCTGGTCGCAGCAGGGGAGCCCGGGAGGCAGGTAGCCCACCTCGGCGATCCGCACGTAGTGGTAGGTGTCGCCGTAGCCGAACCGGTCGAGCCACTTGGTGCCGGACGCCAGCGGGTGCGCCACCGGGGCCACGCCCGCGACGCGCGCGACGACCAGGACCGCGAGCACGAGCGCGGCGCGTGACGCCACCCAGGCTCCTGCCACCCGCACCCGCGTCGAGTCGACCACCTGGCTCAGCACCGGGTCAGCCTAGAGGGGTGCGAGCAGCTCCGTGCCCAGCCACTCCGCCGGGATCCCGAAGGCGTCGACGAGGGCCTGCGCGTGCGGCCGCAGGGCGGCACAGAGGTCGTTCACGGCCGCCGTGACCTGCTTGCTGCGCGCGGCGGTCATGCGGTCGTGCTCGAGGAACCAGCCCTTGTCGCCCTCGATCGAGCTCAGCGCATAGAGGTCGCACACCTGGTCGAGCATCTGCGCAGCCGCCCGGTCGGCGCACCCGTCGATGGCGGCCACGAACGACTCGAGGACCAGCCGGTCGACGTGGGCCCGTGCGGCGAACACCACGTGGTCCTGGGCGTCGTTGAAGACCGCGAACGCGTCCGAGCCCTCCTTGCCGGCCGCACGCAGCCGGTTCGCGAGGGTCTCGAGGAGGTGGCGTTCGCGCTCCTCGAACCGCGCCAGCTGCCAGCCCCGGTCAGTCGGACCCTGTTCGCTGTCGCGACCCGGCGCAGCGGCCATCAGCCGCTGGATCAGCCCGCGGGCGGCAGCCCTCTCGACGAGGGCTCCGGCGAACTGCCGCGCGCCGAAGCGCACCATGCCGAGGGTGTCGAGGTCGCCGAACGCGTCGCGGTAGTCGGTGAGCAGCCCCTTGGCGACGAGCTGCAGCAGCACCGTGTTGTCGCCCTCGAAGGTCGTGAAGACGTCGGTGTCGGCCTTGAGCCCGGGCAGCCGGTTGACGGCCAGGTAACCCGCCCCACCGCAGGCCTCGCGGCACACCTGGATGGTGGCCGTCGCGTGGGCGGTGCCGACCGCCTTGATCCCGGCCGCCCGCGCCTCGAGCTCGCGCTGGCGGTGCTCGTCGACCTCGCCCTCGGCGGTCTGGACGTCGTGCATGAGCGCGACGAGGTCGTTCTGCGCCAGCGCGAGGGCGTACGAGGTGGCCAGCGCCGGCAGCAGCTTGCGCTGGTGCGTGCGGTAGTCGAGAAGGAGCACCTCCTGCCCCGACCCGGGAGGGGCGAACTGACGGCGGTGCCCGGCATACGTGATCGCCAGGGTGAGCGCGGTGCGCGTGGCGGCGCCCGCACCGCCAGCGACGCTGACCCGGCCGCGCACGAGGGTGCCGAGCATCGTGAAGAACCGGCGGGTCTGGTTCTGGATCGGCGAGGTGTACGTGCCGTGCTCGTCGATGTCGCCGTAGCGGTTGAGCAGGTTGGTGCGGGGCACCCTGACGTGGTCGAACGTGAGCCATCCGTTGTCGACCCCCGCCAGCCCGGCCTTGGCGCCACAGTCGCCGATGGTGACGCCGGGCAGGGGCGCACCGTCCTCGTCGCGGATCGGCACGAGGACGCAGTGCACACCGTGGCTCTCGCCGCCGGTGACGAGCTGGGCGAACACGGCCGCCATGCGCCCGTCGCGCGCCGCCCCGCCGATGTAGTCCTTGCGCGAGCGCAGGTCGGGGGTGTGCACGACGAGCTCGTCGGTGTCGGGGTCGTAGGTCGCCGTGGTCCCCAGGGACTGCACGTCGGACCCGTGGCCGGTCTCCGTCATCGCGAAGCAGCCCGGGAGTGTCGCGTCGATGATCGCCGGCAGGTATGCCGTGTGGTGCCGCTCGGTGCCCAGGTGGGCGACCGCGCCGCCGAACAGTCCCCAGTGGACCCCTGCCTTGACCATGAGGGACAGGTCCGCGTGGCCGAGCATCTCGAAGGCCGTGACGGAAGCGCCGATGTCGCCCTTGCCGCCCACCGAGACGGGGAAGCCGTTGGCGGCGTGCCCGGTGGCGGCGAGGGTCTGGACCTGGTCGGCGACCCGGGCGCGGTACTCCTCGAGGGTCAGCTCCTGCGACGGCGGGGCGTACCGCTGCGGGTCCAGCTCGTGGCGGGCATCCTCACGGATGTCGGCCCAGCGGCCGTCGAGGGTGGTGCGCAGTGCGGTGGCCAGGTCGGTCATGGTTCCTCCGGCGTGCGTGGGGTGGTGGGTGGTCCAGAAGGCGTGCTGGGTGCATCGGTCCAGGCAACTGACAGGCCGCCCCAGGCGAGGTCCGTCAGGTGCCGCGTGAGCTGCTCGCGGGTCAGGTGGCTGCCGTCGCCGAGCCACTGGTCGGCTGCCGCCCGCACCATGCCCACGAGACCGGCGCCCCACACGGGCGCCGGTGCGGCATCGCGACCGGCGGCGCGCAGCGCGACGGCCAGGACGGCCGCCATCTGCTCGCCGATGTGGTCCGTCACGGGGCGGGCGGGGTCGCCCCCGGCCGTGCGGTCGAGCAGGGGAGCGGTGACGACGAACCGGTAGACCTCGGGGTCCTTCTCGACCAGCTTGAGGTAGGCGTCGATGGCGCCCTCGATGAGCTCACGCGGGTGGCGTGCGGCGCTCGCGAGGTCGGCCCCGTCCCCGCTGTCGGCCCCCATCGCCTGGCCCAGGTCGCGCAGGATTAGCGCGTCCACGCTCTCGCACACCGCGGCATACAGGCCCTGGCGGTCGGTGAAGTGGCGGTAGACCACGGTCTTGGACGTGCCCGCCACGGCGGCGATCTCGTCCATCCCGACGGCGGCACCGTGCTGGCGGATGGCGCGCAGCGAGGCCTCGACGAGCTCCCGGCGGCGGGTGGCGCGGTGCTCGTCCCAGCGGGTGCTGCGGCCGTCGGAGCTGGCGGTGGGGGTGCTCACAGTGGGGGACAGTAGCAGGTACTCAACGTACCTGCTACTGTCCGTATCAGTTACCCGAGATCTCGAGGAGCACCCCGTGGCAGCGTCCGCCAGCACGTCCCGCAAGTCCGGCCAGCCCACCGTCGGCACCCGTCGCGCGGCGGTCATCGCCGGCAACCGCATCCCGTTCGCGCGGGCGAACGGCAGCTATGCGAAGGCCTCGAACCAGGACATGCTGACCGCGGCCCTCGAGGGGCTCGTCGCCCGCACGGGGCTGGCCGGGGAGCCTGTGGGGGAGGTCGTCGCGGGAGCCGTGCTCAAGCACGCACGCGACTTCAACCTCACCCGCGAGGCGGTGCTGGGTTCCAGCCTGGCGCCGACGACCCCGGCGTACGACGTGCAGCAGGCGTGCGGCACCGGGCTCGAGGCCGCGATCCTCGTCGCCAACAAGATCGCGCTCGGCCAGATCGAGTCCGGGATCGCCGGGGGCACCGACACGGCCTCGGATGCCCCGATCGCGGTCAACGAGGGTCTGCGCGAGACGCTGCTGACCCTCAACCGCGCCAAGACCCCGGCCCAGCGGCTCAAGGCGCTGGCAGGTCTGCGGCCCGGCCAGCTCGTGCCCGAGATCCCCCGCAACGTCGAGCCCCGCACCGGGCTGTCGATGGGGGAGCACATGGCCCAGACCGCCGCCCGCTGGGGGATCACGCGCGAGTCCCAGGACGAGATCGCCGCGGCGTCGCACCAGAACCTCGCTGCCGCCTACGACCGAGGCTTCTTCGACGACCTGGTCACGCCGTACCTCGGCCTGACCCGGGACCAGAACCTGCGGCCGGACTCCAGCGTCGCCAAGCTCGCCAAGCTCACCCCCGTGTTCGGCAAGGGTGAGGGCGCGACCATGACGGCCGGCAACTCCACGCCGCTCACCGACGGTGCCTCGGCGGTGCTGCTCGGCTCGGACGACTGGGCGGCCGAGCACGGGCTGCCGGTGCTGGCCCACCTCGTCGACGCGCAGACCGCGGCCGTCGACTACGTCACCGGACACGAGGGCCTGCTCATGGCGCCCGCGTACGCCCTCCCGCACCTGTTGGAGCGCCAGGGCATGAAGCTGCAGGACTTCGACCTCGTCGAGATCCACGAGGCCTTCGCGGCGACCGTGGTCACGACCCTCGCCGCCTGGGAGAGCGAGGAGTTCTGCCGCGACCGCCTCGGGCTCGACGCCCCCATCGGGGCGCTCGACCGCAGCAAGCTCAACGTCAACGGTTCCTCACTCGCGGCCGGCCATCCCTTTGCCGCCACGGGTGGGCGGATCGTCGCATCGCTCGCGAAGATGTTGCACGACAAGGGAACTGGCGCGCGCGGCCTCATCTCGATCTGTGCTGCCGGTGGCCAGGGCGTCATGGCGATCCTCGAGGCGGCCTGACGTGGCGGCAGTCGGTGGTGCCTACGCCGGGTTCGTCACCAGCCCCGTGGGCCGTAAGGTCGCGGCCCAGCTGGGTCTCCCTCGCCCCGTGACCCTGCGGCGGTATGCCGTGGGCGCGCCGATCATCGACGGCCCGGTGCTGGTCGGTGGCCTCGGCGAGGCGCCGGTGGCCGCCCGGGCCCGTGCCCTGCTCGAGGCCGAGGGCGTCGACACGGTCGACGAGGTGGCCACCGGCTACCGCGTCGGGGGTGTCGTCGCAGACCTCACCGCGGTGACCGACCCGACCGACCTCGACGTCGTACGCACCCTGGTGGCCCCGGCGCTCAAGGGGCTGCAGCCCAGCGGTCGCGTCATCCTCGTGGGCCGGACGCCGACCAGCGCCGAGGGGTTCGCGCAGGCCGCGGCCCGACGCGCCCTGGAGGGCATCACCCGGTCGATCGGCAAGGAGCTGCGCGCGGGCGCCACCGCCAACCTGGTCCTCGTGGGCGACGACGCGGACGACGCCGTCGACGCGACCCTGCGGTTCCTGCTGTCGGGCCGCTCGGCATACGTCGACGGACAGGTGGTCCGCGTCGGCGCCCTGCACGGCGCGGTCACCGCGACCGAGCCTGCTGACTGGGCGAAACCCTTGCAGGGCAAGGTCGCCGTGGTCACGGGCGCCGCCCGCGGCATCGGTGCAGCCATCGCCGACGTGCTCTCACGCGACGGGGCCACGGTCGTGTGCGTCGACATCGCGGCGGCGGGCGAGGCACTGGCCCGCACCGCCAACCGGGTGGGCGGCACCTCGCTACAGGTCGACGTCACGGCGGCCGATGCCGGCCAGCGGATCCTCGAGCACGCGAACGCCCGGCACGGCGGTCTCGACATCGTCGTGCACAACGCCGGCATCACGCGGGACAAGCTGCTCGCCAACATGGACGAGTCACGGTGGGCGTCCGTCCTCGACGTCAACCTCGGCTCGATCCTGCGGATGAACGAGGTCCTGCTCGCCGAGGGCGGCATCCGCGACGGTGGCCACGTCGTCCTCGTCTCCTCGATCGCGGGGGTGGCAGGCAACCGGGGGCAGACCAACTACGCGGCCTCCAAGGCCGGGGTGATCGGCCTGGTCGACGCGCTCGGGGCCGACCTCGACCTGCGCCGCCGTGGCATCACCGTCAACGCCGTGGCGCCGGGCTTCATCGAGACCGAGATGACGGCCAAGGTCCCGTTCGCGACCCGCGAGATCGGCCGGCTGCTCAACTCGCTGAGCCAGGGCGGCCTGCCCGTCGACGTCGCGGAGACGATTGCCTGGTTCAGCCAGGACGCCAACGCCGCGGTCACCGGAAACGTCGTCCGGGTGTGCGGCCAGAGCCTGCTGGGGGCCTGAGGTGTCCGAGCGCACCCTGGACGAGAGCCCTTCACTGGCACCGCTGTTCGCGCGGGCGGCCCTCACGGCGCGCGGACGCGGTGGCGCCCTGCCCGACACGTCGCTGCGCCTCGAGGGCGTGACCGTCGACCGTGGCCGCCTGCTCGACTACCAGCGGTTGTGCCGCTTCACCGGCGGCGACGTCCTGCCGCATCCCTACCCGCACCTGCTCGGGTTCCCGCTCCAGGTGGCGCTGATGGCCGACCGGTCGTTCCCCCTCCCGCTGCCGGGCCTGGTCCACCTCGAGAACCGCATCACGGCGCACCGCAGCCTCACGGCGGACGACCGGCTCGACCTGCGCGTCCACGCCGAGGACCTCCGCCCCCATCCGAAGGGACAGCTCGTCGACCTCGTCACCGAGGTCGAGGTCGACGGTGCTCGGGTGTGGGAGGGCCGCAGCACCTACCTGCGGCGAGGGCGCGGGCCGGCGGACGCCGTGGCTGAGGTGGCGGCGTCGCTCCTGCCCCCGGAGCTGCCGTCCGGTCCGCCCGCGGGCGTGATCCGCGTGCCCGAGGGCATCGGCCGGGCGTATGCCGGGGTGTCCGGCGACGTGAACCCGATCCACCTCCACGCGCTCACCGCGCGCACCATGGGCTTCCCGAGGGCGATCGCCCACGGGATGTGGACCGCGGCACGCACTCTGGCGGCCCTGGGTGCAGCCACCGCCGGTCCGTCGACCTCGCACGTCTGGTTCGCCAAGCCCGTGCTGCTGCCGAGCACGGTCGAGCTCGTCGTGGGCGAGGGCCACGATGGAACCATCGCCGGGCTGCGCTCGGCCAAGGACCCCGGGTTGACGCACCTCACCCTGCAGTTGACCCGGGGCTGACGCACCGGCCGCCGGGGCCCATTGGCCGCCGACACGGCAGTCCGTACTGTCAGCCCCATGGAACGGAACGCGCCGGAGCCGTCGGACGTCTCGGACGCGACGTCGAAGCCCGGCCCCTGGGCTCGCGCCCGCGCGTCGGTCCGGGCGGGCATCGACCGCGCGGCCGGGGCCATCCGTCGTCCAGGGGCCGATCGTGACACGGCCCTGCTGCTGGCGAAGGCCGCCCTCGCCACCGTTCTGGCGTGGCAGTTCGCCGTGCACGTCATCGACAGCAGGTCACCGTTCTACGCGCCCATGGCGGCGCTGCTCGTGGTCGACCGCACGATGGTGCGGTCCCTGTGGGCCAGTGCCCAGCGTCTCGCCGCCGTCGTCGTCGGCATGGCCACTGCGTGGCTGGTCGGCTCGGTCGTCGGGGTCCACTGGTGGAGCATGCTCCCGGTCCTGTACCTCGCCCTCCTCATCGCGCGGTGGCGCAGGTTCGGCGACCACGGCATCCAGGTCCCCACGATGGTCCTGCTGTCCCTACTGACGGTGGGCGGCACCGACAGCAGCTTCACCATCGTGACGATCGGCGAGACCGTCGCGGGCGGTCTGATCGGTGTGCTGACCAACGCGATCGTGGTGGCACCCCTGCACATCCACACACCGAGGGAGGAGATCACCGACCTGACGCGCACGGTTCGCGACCTGCTGGGCGACATCAGCTCGGGCCTGCGCGAGGGCTGGGACGCCGAAAAGGCGCGGGACTGGTACGCGACCAGCACCACCATCATCGAGCGCGCGCCGCAGGTTCACTCCGAGATCGAGCGGGGCCGGGAGAGCCAGAAGTTCAACCCCCGCGACAACCTGCGCGGCTACCGGGTCGACTGGACGGGGTACTCGTGGGCCGTCGAGGCGGTACGCCGCAGCCAGTGGCACGTCTCGGGGATCGCGCGGACGCTGATGGACGCTGCCGACGAGGCGGAGGACCAGTCGATGCCCACGCAGACCTTCCTGCAGTCCTACGCCGGCGCACTCGATGACATCGCGCAGGCCCTCACCCGCTTCGGGGTCCACGAGGAGCAGGAGGAGGTGCAGGTCCGCGAGTCCCTCGACAGGGCTGGGGCGACCCTCCACGAGCTCGGCGACCGGGTGCGCTCGGCGAGCCTGGACGACCCGCGGGCGTGGCCGGCCTACGGCACGCTCCTGCTGGACGCACGCCGGTTGATCCGCGAGCTGGAGGTCCACCGGGACAGCGCGGTGGTCCCCACCGACAGCGGGATCATCCCCAAGCCGGACAGCGACGACCCGGCTGCGTGAGGTGCAGGGTCAGGCGGGGCAGCGCGTCCCGTCGGCGGGGAGGTGGAGCGAGATCAGGTAGTCGTCGAGCAGGGCGTCGACACAGGGACTGCGCGTGAAGGCGGTGTGCCCCGCGCCTTCCCACGTCACCAGGGACGACCCGTTCCCCAGCACCTTGGCCATGCTGACCGCGCCCGCGTAGGGGGTGGCCGGGTCGTGCACCGTCCCCACCACGACCAGCGGTGGCGCGCTCGGCGCCGCCGGTGGCACCAGGGTCTGGCGCGCCGTCCAGAACCTGCAGCCGATCAGGGGCCACGACCCCCAGACGCCCAGGGTGGGGAACTGCCTGCGGAACCGCGCGGCGGCGTCGCGGCTCTGGGCCTCGGTGGGGCCGGGTGGGCTGTCGGTGCAGTTGATGACGAAGCGCGCGTCGTTCTCCTGACGACCCTCGGGGCCCCCTCCGGAGGCGTCGACCAGGCTCCAGAGGGTGCCCGAGTCCCCGCGCTCCGCCTCGGCCAGGCCCTCGGCGAGGTCGGGCCATCGCTCGGCGTAGTACATCGCGGACACCAGGGCGTCGAGGACCTGGCTGCCCCGCAGCGGCTCGTCCCCGTCGGGCCGCCCGCTGGGGATGGGGGACCGGTCGGCCTTGGCCACCAGCGCCGCGACGTACGCCCTGACGTCGCCATCGCCCGGGCACCGCTGCTCGGCCTTGCACCAGGCGAGGAAGTCCTCCCACGAGTCCTCGAAGCCCTGTACCTGGTGCTCGATCGTCGTGATCCACGGCGTCTGCGGGTCGCTCGGGGCATCGAGCACACCGGCCCGGATGTTCGCCGGGTACCGGCGCGCGTACTCGGCTCCGAGCTTCGCGCCATACGAGCCCCCGACGAAGGTCAGCTTCGCCTCACCGAGCGCCACCCGGATCGCGTCGATGTCCGCGGCGGCGGACGTCGTCCCGAACAGGGACGCCCGGTCGCCCAGCGCGCCCAGGCACTCCTGCGTCCCCGTCCGCACCTCGGCAGCGGCCTTGGCGTACCCGGCGTCCGTGAGCAGGTCCGGGAGGAAGGGCGGGACCTCGACGTGGTGGCAGGTGATGGGGCTCGAGTGGCGTGCGCCTCGCGGGTCGAACCCGATCACGTCGTAGGTCGCGAGCAGCCGGTCCGACATCCGCCCCACGAGGAAGGCGTGGTTGTCGACGCCCGACTGGGCCGGGCCGCCCGGCACGAGGAGCAGGGTCGGACGGCGCTGGGACGGCGCGGGCGTGGTGGTCGCGCGGATCAGCTGGATCGTCAGGCGCCCCGCGTCAGGCTTCCCCTCGCGCGCTGCCACGGTGAGCGTGCTGCAGGTGAAGGTCAGGCGGGCCAGCCGGTCGCTGGGCACGGGCGGTGCCGACAGGTCGGTGACGCCCTTGCAGCTGCCCCACCGCAGCGAGGTCGTGTCGGAGTCGTCTGCCCCCGTCGAGCACGAGGGCAGGCAGAGTGCCACCACCGCCGCAGCGGCCGGAGCGCAGCGCCGCACGCCACCATTACAGCGGTCGACCGCCCCTCGGTCGCCCACCGACTGACGTAGCGGCGTCAGGCACCGTCCCGCTCCACCGCCAGGGACTTGGCGAAGTAGCGCGACAGCTCGGAGTCCGCGTAGTGCCCGAACCGGAAGGTCGGCTCGTAGCCCGCGGACTCGTACAGCGCGATCGCCTCGGGCTGCATCGTCCCCGTCTCCAGCACGAGCCGCTCGATGCCGACGTCGCGTGCCGTGGACTCCAGGTGGGCCAGCACCCGGCGCGCGTGGCCGCGGTGGCGCGCCGTCGGGCTCACGAACATCCGCTTGACCTCCGCGACCGGTGCGCCGTCGTAGCGCGCCGCCACGTCGGGACGTCGGCGCCAGGCGCCCATCGCGACGCCGGCGCCCCCGACGGTGGCCAGCACCAGCAGCCCGTTCGGGGGCTCGAACTCGGCCGCGTCGACGGGGGAGTCGTCCGGTCCGCCGTAGATGGTGACGTAGTAGGCCTGCACCTCGTCGACGAGCCGCTGCACCCGGGGGTCGAGCAGCGACGCGGTGGCCAGGGAGAGCTCCGGCGCGGCCTCCGCCATCAGTCGCCCAGCGAGGCGACCGCCTCGGCGACCGGCACGCGACCGGCGACCAGGTCCACCTGCTGGTGCACGCCGCGCCCTGTGGTGATCAGCTCTGCCAGGACGGCCGCCACGTCGGAGCGCGGCACGGAACCCGGCGACCGGTCGGGGCCGAGGTCGACCTTCCCCGTGCCCTCGTCGTCGGACAGCCGCCCGGGACGCACGATGGTCCACTCGAGGGACTCTCGGCGGCGCAGGTCGCGGTCGGCTGCGGCCTTGGCGCGCAGGTACACCTGGTACACGTCGTCGGACTCCTCGTCGGCCCGGTCCGCGTCGATGGCCGAGACCATGACGTAGCGGTTGACCCCGGCCTGCTCCGCAGCGTCGGCCAGCAGGACGGCACCGTCCCGGTCGAGCGTGTCCTTGCGCGCGGCCCCGCTGCCGGGCCCAGCCCCCGCGGCGAAGACGACGACGTCGGCTCCGGCGATGGCGGCGGCCAGCGCCTCGACCGTCGTGTGCTCGAGGTCGACGACCACACCGCGGGCGCCGCGCTTGACCAGGTCGGGGAGGTGGTCGGCGTTGCGGACGAGGCCGACCGGCTCGTGGTCCCTGCGGACCAGCTCCTCGGCGAGCAGCAGGGCGACCTGGCCGTGTCCACCGGCGATGGCGACGATCATGTCCCCTTGTCTACCAGCCGCGCCCGGAGGGCCGGCTGAGTCCCCGGGGACAACTCACGCGCGGGTGCCCGCACCCGGCCGATAGCATCGGTATGCCGCCCGCGCACCCTGCGCCGCGGCATACCGTGCACCGCCACCCACCAGGAGAAGCCACCGTGTCTGCCCAGATCAGCGTCACCATCGCCGGAAGCGAGCGATCGGTGCCGGAGCAGACGACTGCGGCTGACGTGTTCGGTGAGGACCGGGCGGTCCTGGTGGCCAGGGTCAACGGCGAGCTGCGCGACCTGGCCCACGTCCTCGCGGACGGGGACGTCGTCGAGCCCGTCACCGCGCAGGAGCAGGACGGCCTCGACGTGCTGCGGCACAGCGCCGCCCACGTGCTCGCGCAGGCCGTCCAGGAGGTCAACCCCAAGGCGCGTCTCGGCATCGGCCCCCCGGTGCGCGACGGGTTCTACTACGACTTCGACGTCGCCGAGCCGTTCGGTCCCGACGACCTCAAGGCCCTCGAGAAGGTCATGCAGCGCATCGTCAACGAGGGCCAGACCTTCGTGCGACGCGAGATCAGCGACGAGGAGGCCGCGGTCGAGCTGGCCGACGAGCCCTACAAGATCGAGCTGATCGGCCTCAAGGGCGGAGCCGCGGGCGACGCCGCCGAGGGCGCCGACGTCGAGGTGGGCGGCGCGCAGCTGACCATCTACGACAACCTCAAGCGGGACGGTAGCCGCGCCTGGGGTGACCTGTGCCGCGGACCGCACGTGCCGTCGACCAAGGTGCTGGGCAACGCCTTCAAGCTGATGCGCAGCGGCGGCGCCTACTGGCGCGGCTCCGAGAAGAACCCCCAGCTGCAGCGCGTCTACGGCACCGCGTGGCCGACCAAGGACGAGCTCAAGGCCTACCTCGAGCGGCTCGCCGAGGCCGAGAAGCGCGACCACCGCAAGCTCGGGGCCGAGCTCGACCTGTTCAGCTTCCCCGACGAGCTCGGGTCGGGGCTGGCGGTGTTCCACCCCAAGGGCGGGATCATCAAGCGCGAGATGGAGGACTACGTCCGCCGCCGCCACATCGAGGAGGGCTTCGAGTACGTCGGGACCCCGCACATCAGCAAGGACGGCCTGTTCCACACCTCTGGCCACCTGCCGTACTACGCGGACACCATGTTCCCGCCGATGGAGTTCGAGGGCACCGAGTACCGCCTCAAGGCCATGAACTGCCCGATGCACAACCTGATCTTCCGCTCTCGCGGGCGGTCCTACCGCGAGCTGCCGCTGCGGTTGTTCGAGTTCGGCTCGGTCTACCGGTTCGAGAAGTCGGGCGTGGTCCACGGCCTGACTCGCGTGCGCGGCATGACCCAGGACGACTCGCATTCGTACGTCACCGCCGACCAGGCCCCGGGCGAGGTCAAGCACCTCCTCGACTTCTGCCTCGGCCTCTTCCGCGACTTCGGGCTCGACGACTTCTACCTCGAGCTGTCGACCCGCGACACCGAGGGCGACAAGAAGGACAAGTTCATCGGGTCCGACGAGCAGTGGGACGTCGCCACCGCGGTCCTCGAGCAGGTGGCTGCCGAGTCCGGTCTCGAGCTCGTGCCCGACCCGGGTGGCGCGGCCTACTACGGGCCCAAGATCTCGGTTCAGGCGCGCGACGCCATCGGACGCACCTGGCAGATGTCGACCATCCAGTACGACTTCAACCAGCCCGAGCGGTTCGGCCTCGAGTACCAGGCGTCGGACGGCACCCGCAAGCAGCCCGTGATGATCCACTCGGCCAAGTTCGGCTCCATCGAGCGGTTCATCGGCGTGCTCGTCGAGCACTACGCGGGCGCGTTCCCGGTGTGGCTGTCGCCGGTGCAGGTGCTCGGGATCCCCGTCGCCGACGAGTTCAACGACTACCTGTGGGACGTGCTCTCGCAGATGAAGGCCAAGGGGATCCGGGTCGAGCTCGACGAGAGCGACGACCGGTTCCCCAAGAAGATCCGCAACGCGAGCAAGTCCAAGGTCCCGTTCACCCTCATCGCCGGCGAGGAGGACCGGGCCAAGAACGCCGTGTCCTTCCGCTACCGCAACGGCGACCAGAAGAACGGCGTGCCGATCGAGGACGCGATCGCCGAGGTCCTCCAGGCCGTCGAGTCGCGCGCGCAGGTCTGATGGAGCGCGACACCGAGTTCGCAGGCACCTCGGACGGGTTCGAGCGGCTGTGGACCCCGCACCGGATGGCGTACGTCACCGGCGAGCGGCCGAGCGAGGACGCCGGTGACGGCTGCCCGTTCTGTGCCGCGCCGGGCAAGGACGACACGACGGGCCTGATCGTCCATCGCGGGGAGCACTGCTACGTCGTCATGAACCTCTTCCCCTACAACCCCGGCCACGTCCTCGTGTGCCCCTACCGGCACGTCTCGCTCTACGTCGACCTCAGTGACGACGAGACGAGCGAGTTCACCGCTCTGACCAAGGACGCGATCGCCGCGATCGACGCGGCCAGCGCCCCGCACGGTTACAACATCGGCATGAACCAGGGTGGGGTCGCGGGTGCGGGGGTGCAGGCCCACCTGCACCAGCACGTCGTGCCGCGCTGGGGCGGCGACGCCAACTTCCTGCCCATCATCGGGCAGACGAAGGCGCTTCCGATGCTCCTCGAGGACGTGCGCTCCCGGCTGGCCGCAGCCTGGCCAGCAGCTGCCCCGGGCGGGGCAGACGCTCCAGCGGCAGGAAGCTGAACAGGCACACCACCAGGGGCAGGAAGTGGATCTTGAGCATCAGGTACGTGCTCAGGTGGAAGCCCGCGAAGAAGAGCAGCCCCGCAGCGAGTGCGCGGCCGCGCACCCACAGCAGCAGCGGTGAGCAGAACTCGGCGACGAGGACGACCCACTGCAACGCGTGGGTCAGGGCGGGGTGCGACCCCACCCAGGGGCCGATGCCGTTCGGGCGACGGGTGAGGGCCCAGATCAGGGTCGCGCCGTTGGCCCAGCCGGCACCACCGAAACGCATCTTGGCCGAGGCGGACAGGAAGTAGATGCAGACGGCACCGATCTGCACCATGCGGATCGCCCAGCCGGCCGCCTGGGTGCGCACGTGGGCGTCCGAGGTGCGCGCACGGCCCACGGTCGGCAGGACGAAGAGCGCGACGACCAGGGCGAAGTGGTCGTGGTCGACCTTGGAGTACGAGAACGCGTTGCTGACCCAGTCGAGCATGCCGACCGCGCAGACCCAGCCGGCCAGGCGGGGGAGCCGTCCCGTCGCCGCGACGGCCGAGCTGACGAGGACCACGGCCAGCAGCACCCGGACGTAGTCGTGCGAGGGCGCGGGCAGGTGCAGGAGCGAGCGGACGGTCATGCCCCGGTAGAGGCTCGGCGGCACGTCGCCGTGCGGGATCGGGTCGGTGACGATCCAAAGGACGTCGAGCCACACGAACGCGTAGACGAGGTGCCGCAGCCAGGCCACCCGGGCGAGGGGGAGGGCCGGGGCCAGGAAGCGGTCGACGGCGCTCGACGGGGCGCTCACGGAGCACCACCGGGTATGCCGCTCGGCTGCGGGTCGCGCGGGTCGCGCACCTGCCAGCTCGCGAGGGTCTTGACCGTCCTGGCGCCCGTGGGGATGTTCGTCGAGGTGTTGCGCAGGTACAGCTCGGCGTAGGCCGGCTCGTGCGGGAGCCGGCGACGGTGCAGCACAGCGACGTCCTGCAGCAGCTCGGGGTTGGCGATGATGCGGGGGGCCTGGCCCTCGATCTCGGCACGTTCGATGCCGATCTTCTCCTTGGACAACGGCACCCTGACCAGGTCGCCGTCGACCGTGAGCGCCTCCATCGTCAGCGAGTTGATGACGCCGTCGTTGCGCACCGAGAACGCGTACTGCGACATCGGGGCGAACGGCCACCACCCGTCATTGCCCACCCACGTACCCAGGCACACCGTCGTGACGACGGCCGCGGTCACCGCATACCGCCACAACGCGGCATACGGACCCCAGGCCGTCACACCCCGCGGCGCTGAGCTCTTCCCCCGACCGATCACCGGGACATGGTGCCAGAGCCCGCGCACGGGATGACACACTGGAACCATGTCGACAGGCGTGGCAGGGACGACCGGCCGGACCCCCCGGGGAGGTGTGCTCGTCTTCGACGGCGACTGCGGGTTCTGCACGACGAGCGCCAGGTTCGCCACGCGCTGGGTCGACCGGCGGCAGCGCTACTCCATCGCCCCGTGGCAGGACCTCGACCTCGCCTCCCTCGGGCTCACCGAGGACGACTGCATCGCGGCTGCCCAGTTCGTCCGTCCCGACGGGTCGGTGCGGGCGGGACACCTGGCCATCGCCGACGGACTGCTCCACGGTGCGCCGGCCTGGCGCCCGCTCGGGTGGCTCCTCACCGTGCCGGGCATCAGCGCCTTGGCCGGCTGGGTCTACACCTGGGTGGCCGACCACCGCTACGCCCTGCCCGGCGGCACACCCGCGTGTGCGCCCACGCACGTGACCGAGGACGCAGCCCGGCCTCAGTAGGCTGTGGCCCACCATGCTCAACAAGTACGCACGCGCCCTCTTCACCACGATCTTCACCCCGGTCGCCCGGCTGTTCCTCAAGCTGGGCATCAGCCCGGACGTCGTGACGATCGTCGGCACGCTCGGCGTGTGCGCGGGCGCCCTGGCGTTCTACCCGCGCGGTGAGCGCAACTTCCTGTGGGGGACGCTGGTCATCACCGCCTTCGTCTTCTCCGACACGGTCGACGGCGTCATGGCGCGCATGTCCGGCCGGTCGGGCAAGTGGGGGGCCTACCTCGACTCGACCCTCGACCGCGTCGGCGACTCCGCGATCTTCGGCGGGCTGGTGCTCTGGTACGCGGGGCGGGGGGACGACTTCCTCATGGCCGGCCTCGCCCTCGCCTGCCTCATCCTCGGTGGGGTCGTGTCGTACGCCAAGGCGCGGGCGGAGGGGCTCGGGTTCACCGCGGACGTCGGCATCGCCGAGCGCGCCGACCGCCTCGTGGCCGTCCTGGTCGCGACGGGGCTGGTCGGGCTGGGCGTCCCCGAGGTGCTGCTCACCGTCGTGCTGGCGCTGCTGGCCGTGGCCAGCTTCATCACCGTCCTGCAGCGCATGCTCACCGTGCGCCGCCAGGCCCTCGAAGCCACCTGAGCGGGCGGGTCACGTGCTCGGTCTGGGACAGGGTGTCGGCGACGCCCTCGTGGTCGGCGGCTACCGGCTCGGCTGGGGCACGGTGCGCCGCCTGCCCGAACGCACGGCGCACACGGTCTTCGAGCAGCTCGCCGACCTGACCGTCGCCAGGGGCGGCAAGGGGGTCCAGCGGCTGCGCGCCAACTACGCCAGGGTCCGGCCCGAGCTCGACGCCTCCGAGCTCGACGCGCTGGTCAAGGCCGGTATGCGGTCCTACCTGCGCTACTACTGCGAGGCCTTCCGGCTTCCGGACCGCAGCCCCGCCGAGATCGCCGCGTCGGTGCGCGTCGAGGGCGACGGGCCAGTCCGCGCCGAGCTTGCCGCTGGTCGGCCGGTCGTGTGCTTCCTGGGTCACCTGGGCAACTGGGACCTCGCCGGCGCCTGGGGCACCAAGGAGCTGGGGCCCGTCGTCACCGTGGCCGAGCGGCTCAAGCCCGAGGAGGTGTATGCCGAGTTCCTCGCCTTCCGGGAGTCGCTCGGCATGACGATCCTGCCGCTCACCGGTGGGGGAGACGTGTTCGCCCAGCTGCGCGGCCACCTGACCCGCCCCGTGCTCATGCCGCTGCTGGCCGACCGCGACCTGACGGCCCGGGGCATCGAGGTCGACCTGTGCGGCCACCGGTCCAAGATGGCGGCCGGTCCGGCAGCCCTCGCACTGGCGACCGGAGCGGCCCTGCACCCCGTGACGATCCGCTACGAGCCGGTGGACGACCGCAGCTGGCGGCAGCGCACGGTCATCACGTTCCACGAGAGGGTCGTCGTCCCGGAGARCGGCACCACCCGGGCCAAGGCCGAGTCGCTGACGCAGCAGTGCGCCGACGCGCTGGGCTCGGCGATCCGCGAGCACACCGCCGACTGGCACATGCTGCAGCGGGTGTTCCTCGACGACCTCGAGCAGTCGTCTCCGGTTCCGCAGGCCGCCGGGCAGTGGCCATGAGGATCGGGATCGTCTGTCCGTACTCGTTCGACGTGCCGGGCGGGGTGCAGTTCCACGTGCGCGACCTGGCGGAGCACTTCCTCGCGCAGGGCCACCACGTCTCCGTCCTCGCGCCGGCCGACGACGACACCCCGGTGCCCGACTACGTCGAGTCCGTCGGCGGTGCGGTGCCGGTGCGCTACAACGGCTCGGTCGCCCGGCTGAGCTTCGGCCCCGTGACGGCGGCCCGGGTGGGCAGGTGGGTCGAGCGGGGCGAGTTCGACGTGGTCCACCTGCACGAGCCGGTCACCCCGAGCATCTCCGTGCTGGCGCTGTGGGCGGCCGAGGGGCCGGTCGTCGCGACCTTCCACACGTCCAACCTGCGCTCCCGCGCGATGCAGGCCGCCTACCCGCTGCTGCGGCCCAGCCTCGAGAAGATCAACGGCCGGATCGCGGTGTCCGAGGACGCGCGCCGCACCGTCACGACCCACCTCGGTGGCGACGCGGTGGTGATCCCCAACGGCGTCAACGTCTCCCGGTTCGCCGACGCCGCACGGCGGACGGCCTGGGTCGGGACGCCGCAGGCGCCGACGCTGGCGTTCCTCGGTCGCATCGACGAGCCGCGCAAGGGCCTGCCGGTGCTGGCCGAGGCGATGCCCGCCGTGTTGGCTCAGTTCCCCGGCACGCGACTGCTCGTCGCCGGCCCCGGGGACGTCGAGGCGGCGCGCGAGCGACTCGACCCTGCTGTCGCCGCGGCCACGGAGTTCCTCGGCATGGTCAGCGACGACGACAAGGCCACGCTGCTGCGGTCCGTTGACCTGTATGTCGCGCCGCACACCGGAGGCGAGAGCTTCGGGATCGTGCTGGTCGAGGCGATGAGTGCCGGGGCTCCCGTCGTCGCGAGCAACCTCCCGGCGTTCGTCCGCGTGCTCGACGGCGGCCTGGCGGGTGCGACCTTCACCAACGAGGACGCAGCCGACCTCGCCGGTCAGGTGACCCGCCTGCTGTCCGACCCGGTGGAACGCGAACGACTCAGCCAGGTCGGGTCACGTCGCGCCCAGGTGTTCGACTGGTCGGTCGTCGCCGAGGACGTCATGGCCGTCTACGACACGGTCACCCACGGGGTTGACCACGGCCGTGGCGAGCAGTCGACCGACACGAGGTGGACCCGGCTCCTGCGCGGCCGGGTCAGGGCAGGTGAGGACTGATGGACACGCTGACCTGGGGCGCAGTGGCCGTCGCGGTGCTGCTCGGCATCGCGTGGTACCTCTCCTACAGCGCGGCCCGGCTCGACCGGCTGCACTCGCGCGTCGAGGGTGCGCTCTCCGCGCTCGACGCCCAGCTCGTCCGCCGGGCCGAGGCGACCCTCGAGCTGGCGAACTCCGGGGTGGTCGACGCGGCGAGCGCGCTGATGCTGGCCGCTGCGGCCTCGGAGTCCCTCGAGGCCCACAACGAGCGGGCCGTGGAGCACGACCTGCTCGAGGGCCAGCACTTCGCAGGCCGCGAGGTGCTCGAGAGCGACCTCACCGAGGCCCTGCAGGCGGCACTCGACCGCGAGGTCGTCGCCCAGATCAGGGCCGACGACGGACCGGGGGCCCCGATGCTGCAGCGGGTCGAGGCAGCCGCGATCCGGGTCCAGCTGGCCCGCCGCTTCCACAACGACGCGGTCAAGGACGTCCAGCGGGTGCGCCGCAAGGGGGTGGTGCGCCTGTTCCGGCTCGCCGGGCACGCCGACCTGCCCCGCACCGTCGAGTTCGACGACGAGCTCCCGCCCGCCGTCCGCGACTGACGAGAGCCCCCGGGGGTCAGCCCTCGTGGGCGGCGGCCCTCGGGGGCGGCGGCCTTCTGGGGCGTGGATGCCCGAGTCTGGAGCGGCCCGCGCACCAACTACCATGGGCCGTGAAGCGCGATCCCTGCGCTGCGCCCTGCACATCCCTTGGAGCCACCCCATGTCCGCGGACACCACCACCAACGCCAGCCAGCCGACCACCGGCACCTCCCGCGTCAAGCGCGGCATGGCCGAGATGCTCAAGGGCGGCGTCATCATGGACGTCGTCAACGCCGAGCAGGCCAAGATCGCCGAGGACGCCGGCGCCGTCGCCGTGATGGCCCTCGAGCGGGTCCCCGCCGACATCCGGGCCCAGGGTGGCGTGTCGCGCATGTCCGACCCCGACATGATCGACGGCATCATCGAGGCCGTCTCCATCCCCGTGATGGCCAAGGCCCGCATCGGCCACTTCGTGGAGGCCCAGGTGCTGCAGTCACTCGGCGTCGACTACATCGACGAGTCCGAGGTGCTCACCCCGGCCGACTACGCCAACCACATCGACAAGTGGAACTTCACCGTCCCCTTCGTCTGTGGTGCGACCAACCTCGGCGAGGCCCTGCGCCGCATCACCGAGGGCGCGGCGATGATCCGCTCCAAGGGCGAGGCCGGCACCGGCGACGTCTCCAACGCCACCACCCACATGCGCCAGATCCGCCAGCAGATCCGCAGGCTCCAGGGCCTGCCCGAGGACGAGCTCTACGTTGCCGCCAAGGAGCTGCAGGCGCCGTTCGAGCTCGTCAAGGAGGTCGCCCAGGCCGGCAAGCTGCCCGTCGTGCTGTTCACCGCCGGTGGCATCGCGACCCCCGCGGACGCCGCGATGATGATGCAGCTCGGTGCCGAGGGTGTCTTCGTGGGTTCGGGCATCTTCAAGTCCGGCAACCCGGCCCAGCGTGCCGAGGCGATCGTCAAGGCCACCACGTTCTTCGACGACCCCGACGTGATCGCCAAGGTCTCCCGCGGTCTCGGTGAGGCGATGGTGGGCATCAACGTCGACGAGATCCCCGAGCCGCACCGCCTGTCCGAGCGCGGCTGGTAGTCCGTTGAGGGGGGCGCAGGGTGCGGGGGACGGCGTCGCCCTGCTGCCCCACCCCGGCGAGCTGCTCGCGGGACTCTTCCCGATGCTGCTGCTGGTCGGGGTGGTCGTCTTCGTCGTCGTCCGCAGCCGCCGGCCGCGGGTGCCGTCGCAGCCGTGGCAGCCGGTGGCCGCAGCGGGCCATGGGCCCTCGGTGGTCGCCGCCTCGGGGATGCCCCCGCTCCCCGTCGGGCAGTGGAACGCGCAGGTCCTCCCCGACGGGTCGCTGCCGCTGTCCGGCGAGCGGGGCACGATCCGGATCGAGAACGGCTGGCTCGGCTTCCACCGCGGCGGCGCCCCCGATCCGTCCTGGCTGGTTCCTGCGGCGCAGGTGCGGGCGGGCAAGAACAGCCTGCTCTCGACCGCCGAGGTCTGGCTGGAGTCACCCGCCACCGGGCGCGTCCAGCTGTCGGTAAGCCACGAGCACATCGACGTCTTCGTGGGCAACCAGGTCAAGGACCTGCGTGAGCGGCGCCATGCTGACGAGTTCCTCTGGCTCCTGGCCCAGTCCGGTGCCGTGGTCGTCGGGGGCGGCCCGGTCCGCCCCCGAGGCCAGCCGTAGCATCTGCGGGGTGACCGCCCAGCCGACCATCGGTGTCCTCGCCGTCCAGGGAGACGTGCGCGAGCACCTGTATGCCGTGGAGCAGGCGGGCGCCCGCGGCACCACCGTGCGCCGCACGTCCGAGCTCGACGCCGTCGACGCGCTGATCGTCCCGGGTGGTGAGTCCACGACGATGGACAAGCTGGTCCGGGCCTTCGAGCTGCGCGACCCGCTGCGCGCCCGGCTGGCAGCCGGGATGCCGGCCTACGGCTCCTGCGCTGGCATGATCATGCTCGCCGACCGCATCGCCGACGCCCGGCCCGACCAGGAGACCCTGGGCGGGCTCGACATCACGGTGCGACGCAATGCGTTCGGCCGTCAGGTCGACTCCTTCGAGGAGGACCTGCACATCCGCGCCATCGGGGGAGCGCCCATGCGCGCCGTGTTCATCCGTGCCCCCTGGGTCGAGGAGGTGGGCGAGGGCGTGGAGGTCATGGCCCGCGTCGAGGACGGCCCGGCCGCAGGTAGGATCGTCGCCGTTCGCCAGGGGCCGTTGATGGCCACCTCCTTCCACCCCGAAGTGACCGGCGACCACCGGTTCCACCAGTTGTTCGTCGAGATCGTGAGAGGCAAGGCATGAGCGGCCACAGTAAGTGGGCAACCACGAAGCACAAGAAGGCGGCCATCGACGCCAAGCGCGGCAAGCTCTTCGCCAAGCTGATCAAGAACATCGAGGTCGCGGCCCGCCAGGGTGGCGGCGACCCGACCGGCAACCCCACGCTCTACGACGCCATCCAGAAGGCCAAGAAGTCGTCGGTCCCCAACAACAACATCGACAACGCGGTCAAGCGCGGGTCCGGTGCGACGGCCGGCGGCGCCGACTGGGAGACCATCACGTACGAGGGCTACGCCCCCGGCGGTGTCGCGGTCCTCATCGAGTGCCTCACCGACAACCGCAACCGCGCCGCGGCCGAGGTGCGCACCGCCCTGACCCGCAACGGCGGCCAGCTCGCCGACCCGGGCTCGGTGGCTTACGTGTTCAACCGCAAGGGGGTCGTCATCGTCCCCAAGGGCGACCGCTCCGAGGACGACGTCCTCGAGGTCGTGCTCGAGGCCGGGGCCGAGGAGGTCAACGACAACGGCGACACCTACGAGGTCATCTCCGAGGCGACCGACTTCGTCGCCGTGCGCAAGGCCCTGCAGGACGCCGGGATCGACTACGACTCCGCCGAGGCGTCGTGGGTGCCGAACCTCCAGGTCCCGCTCGACGCCGACGGCGCCCGCAAGATGATCCGCGTGATCGAGGCCCTCGAGGACTCCGACGACGTGCAGGACGTGTTCGCCAACGGTGACATCAGTGACGACGTGCTGGCCGAGCTCGAGGACGACGACGAGTAGGACTGCTCGGTCCGCCAGGCTCGACGAGGGTCCCGGTTCCGCGTGTTGCTCCGCAGACCGGGGCCGGGTCCTGTGTAGCGTTCTTCCCGAACACCTGTTCGGATGACCTGATCGGCTCGAGAGGACCTGCGGCGTGCGCGTACTCGGGGTGGACCCCGGCCTGACCCGCTGTGGCATCGGTGTCGTCGAGGGCGGCACCGGTCGCAGCGTTCGGCTCGTGGCCGTGGGTGTCGTGCGCACCCCGGCCGACCACCCGACGGCGCAGCGGCTGCTCTACCTCCAGGACGAGCTCGACACCTGGCTCGACCGGTTCGAGCCCGACGCCATCGCGGTCGAGCAGGTCTTCGCCGACGTCAACGTCGCGAGCGTCATGACCACCATGCAGGCCTCGGCCGTGCCGATGCTCGCGGCGGCCCGCCGCGGGCTGCCCGTGACCCTCCACACGCCCACCTCGGTCAAGGCGGCGGTCACGGGCTCCGGCCGGGCCGAGAAGGCCCAGGTCACGGCGATGGTGCAGCGGATCCTGCGGATGCAGACCGCCCCGAAGCCCGCCGACGCCGCCGATGCCCTGGCGCTGGCGATCTGCGACCTCTGGCAGGGGGGCRGCACCTCTCGACTGGCCGTCGCGGCTGCGAGCGAGCGCGCCCGCCTGGCCGCCCACCGGGCCGGGGTGGCACCGTGATCGCCTCGGTCCGCGGACCGGTCCGCAGCATCGGGCTCGACCGGGTCGTCGTCGAGGTCGGGGGAGTCGGCATGCTCTTGCACACCACCCCCGCCACCGCGTCCGCCCTGCACCACGGCCAGGAGGCGTCGCTCTCGACGACGCTGGTCGTGCGCGAGGACTCCCTGACCCTCTTCGGCTTCGGCTCCGATGACGAGCGCGACATCTTCGAGCAGGTGCAGACCGTCTCCGGCGTCGGACCCAGGCTGGCCCTGGCGATGCTGTCGGTCCTGGCCCCGGACCGCCTGCGTGCCGCGATCAGCGGGGGCGACATCGCAGCCCTGACGACAGTGCCCGGCATCGGCAAGAAGGGCGCCGAGCGGATGGTCCTCGAGCTGCGGGACAAGATCGGCGCCATCCCCGGCACTGCCGGGACCTCCATGACCTCGAGCGCCGGGTCGCGGGGTGCGCCCTGGCGTGAGCAGGTGGCCGAGGCACTGGTGGGGCTCGGCTGGTCGGTCAAGCAGGCCGAGGACGCCGTCGCGCGGGTGGCAGAGACCGCCGCGCCCGATGCCGCCGTCTCGGACCTGCTCCGGGCCGCCCTCCGTGAGCTGGGTCCGCGCTGATGGCGGGGACCGACGGCTTCTCCAACGAGATCTACGAGGACAGCTCGCTGGACGCGACCGCGCGCATCGTCGACGCGGGCAGCGACACCGACGACCGCACGGTCGAGGCGGCCCTGCGCCCCCGGCGGTTGTCCGAGCTGTCCGGCCAGCAGCGGGTCCGCGACCAGCTCTCCCTCGTCCTCGAGGCGGCCAAGCGCCGCGGCACGCCGCCTGACCACGTGCTGTTCTCGGGACCGCCCGGTCTCGGCAAGACGACGCTGGCCATGATCGTCGCCGCCGAGCTGGAACGTCCGATCCGCATCACCAGTGGTCCGGCGATCCAGCACGCCGGCGACCTGGCCGCGGTGCTGTCCTCCCTCATGGAGGGTGAGGTGCTGTTCCTCGACGAGATCCACCGGATGTCACGGTCGGCCGAGGAGATGCTCTACCTCGCCATGGAGGACTTCCGCGTCGACGTCATCGTCGGCAAGGGCCCGGGCGCCACGGCCATCCCGCTCGAGCTGCCACCGTTCACGGTGGTGGGCGCCACGACGCGGGCGGGCCTGCTGCCGGCTCCGCTGCGCGACCGGTTCGGGTTCACGGGGCACCTCGACTTCTATGCCACCGAGGACCTCGTCTCGATCCTGGAGCGTTCGGCCCGGCTGCTGGGGGTCGAGGCTGACGCCGACGGCATCGCCGAGATCGCCAGCCGCTCGCGCGGCACACCTCGCATCGCCAACCGGCTGCTGCGCCGGGTGCGCGACTGGGCCCAGGTGCACGGCCGCCACGTCGTCGACGAGGAGGCCGCCCACGCGGCCCTGGCGCTGTTCGACGTCGACGACCGTGGCCTCGACCGGCTCGACCGGGCCGTGCTCGACGCCCTGTGCCGTCGCTTCGCCGGGGGACCGGTGGGTCTGTCCACGCTCGCCGTCGCCGTCGGCGAGGAGGCAGACACCGTCGAGACCGTGGCCGAGCCGTTCCTCGTGCGCGAGGGCCTGATCGCCCGCACACCCCGCGGACGCGTCGCGACCGCCATGGCCTGGGCGCACCTGGGCCTCACCCCGCCGCACGGTGTGGACCTCCAGGCCCCGCTCCCGCTCGATGGTGAGACGGGCCGCTTCGGCGACTGACCCACATACGGCGCAGTGGGGATCGACACCAAATCGGAACGCGGGGACGGTGGGGCACGTTGGTCGGTGTGCCGGGAGTCACCTACACTCAGGCGGTCGCGCAGACCGGAGCGCAACCCACCCACCTCGCCGTGAAGGACTTCTCCATGTCAAGTGGCGGCTCGCCCATCGCCAGCCTGCTCATCTTCCTGCTGCCCGTGGCGCTGATCATCTTCATGGTCTTCAGCCAGCGCCGCAGGCAGCGCGAGGTCCACTCCCTGCAGGCGGCCCTGTCCGTGGGTGACGAGGTCTGCACGACCTCCGGCCTGTTCGGCACCATCACGTCCATCGACGACTCCGTCGTCACCCTGGAGATCGCTCCCGGGGTCACTGTCCGCTTCGACCGGCGGGCGATCGGCACCAAGACGGCCCCGACGGCCGTGTCCGACGTCCCCAGCAGCACCGAGTAGAGGTCCCGCACGTGGCAATCAACCCGTACCACCGCAAACCGCTGCGGGTCCTCGCGGCCCTGACCGCGATGACCCTGGCCCTCGCCGGGCTGCTGTTCGCGGCCGTGACCTGGGGGACCGGCTCCTACGAGCCCAAGCTCGGCCTCGACCTCGAGGGCGGCACCCAGATGATCCTGGAGCCGGTCCTCGTGGGGAACGCCTCGGTCTCGACCGAGCAGCTCAACCAGGCCCGCGACATCATCGTGCAGCGCGTCGACGCCAACGGCGTCGCCGGTGCCGAGGTGACCACGCGCAACGGCACCAACATCGTCGTGAGCATGCCGGGCACGCCCGACAAGGCCACCGAGGACGCCATCCGCCGCTCCTCGCAGATGCGCTTCCGCCCCGTGCTGGCCGCTGCTCCGGGCGTCAACCAGCCCGCCCCCACGACGAGCGGCACGGCCACCGGCACCGCGACCCCGACCGGGTCGGCCAGTGCCACGGCCACCGGCTCGGCAACCGCCACGGCCACCGGCGCCGCGACCACCGCCAAGTCGGCCCTGCCCGGAGCCTTCGTCAAGAGCTCGACGACCCCGACGCCCAGCCCGACGACGTCGACCCCCAGCGGCACCTCCACGGGCAGCGGCGCCAAGCCCAAGGACGGCAGCGACCTCGCGTGGGTCACCGACGAGCTGGCCGCGCAGTTCCAGGCGCTCGACTGCTCCAAGGACGGTGTGCTCGACGGGATCGTCGACGACCCGGCCAAGCCGCTCGTGACCTGCAGCGACACCGGCGCCGAGAAGTACATCCTCGGCCCGGTCGAGGTGCGTGGCGACGAGATCAAGGACGCCGTCGCGGGCTACGTGCCCCTGCAGAACGGCCAGCCGTCGAGCCAGGTCGAGATCCGCCTGTCCTTCAACGACAGCGGCACCAAGGCCTTCGGCACCGTCACCAAGCGCCTGGTCAACCTCGAGGACCCCCGCAACCGGTTCGCGGTCACCCTCGACTCCGCCGTCCTCACGGCGCCCACCGCGCAGGCAGCCATCCTCAACGGCCAGGCGAGCATCACCGGCCAGTTCACGATCAACTCGGCCCGCGACCTCGCCAACCAGCTGAAGTTCGGCGCCCTCCCGCTGTCGTTCACGCTGCAGACGCGCGACCAGATCAGCCCGACCCTCGGTGGCGAGCAGCTCCGGATGGGCCTGGTCGCCGGACTCATCGGCTTCGCCCTGGTCTTCCTCTACTCGCTGCTGCAGTACCGCGCGCTGGGGTTCGTCACGGTGGCCTCGATCCTCATCGCCGCCCTGCTGACGTACCTCACGATCACGGTGCTCGGCTGGTCGCACAACTTCCGGCTCGACATGGCGGGCGTGACCGGTCTGATCGTGGCCATCGGTGTCACCGCCGACTCCTTCATCGTGTACTTCGAACGAATCCGCGACGAGGTCCGCGAGGGCCGACCGCTGCGTGCGGCGGTCGACACCGGCTGGAAGCGCGCCCGGCGCACGATCCTGGCAGCTGACGGCGTGAACTTCCTCGCGGCCTTCGTGCTCTACCTGCTGGCGTCCTCCAACGTCCGCGGGTTCGCCTTCACGCTCGGCCTCACGACCCTGATCGACCTGCTCATCGTCGTCATGTTCACCCACCCGGTGGTGGCCCTGCTCGCCGGCACGAAGTTCTTCGGCGGTGGTCACCGCTGGTCCGGCCTCGACCCGGAGCGCCTCGGCGCCAAGGCCCACAAGCCCCGGTATGCCGGTCGCGGGAGGATCGCGATGCCCGCGCCTGCCGCCGCGTCCAACGATGGGAGCGTGCTGTGATCAACTTCGCCGCACTGGGCAACGACCTCTACACCGGCAAGAGGTCGGTCGACTTCGTCGGTCGCCAGCGTCGCTGGTACGCCCTCTCGGGCGTGTTCATCCTCATCGCAGCCATCGGCCTCATCTGGCAGGGGCTCAACCTCAGCCTCGAGTTCAGCGGTGGCTCGGAGTTCCGGGTCTCGAAGGTCCAGGCCTCCAGCGACTACGAGTCGCGTGCGCGTGACGCCGTGGGCACGGTCGAGTCGGCCGGCGCCGCCGAGATCACCAAGGTGGGCACCGGCACCATCCGGGTCCAGACCGAGAAGCTCAACGACTCCGAGATCCGTGACGTGCAGGCGGCTCTCGCCAAGGAGTTCAAGACCGACGTCTCCAACGTCTCGGCCTCGTTCGTCGGCCCCTCCTGGGGTGCGACGGTGAGCAAGAAGGCCCTCCAGGCCCTTGCGGTCTTCCTCCTGCTGGTCGCGATCGTCATGGCCGTCTACTTCCGGACCTGGAAGATGGCCGTCGCGGGTCTCGCGGCGCTGCTGCACGACCTGTTCATCACCGTGGGGATCTATGCCCTGGCCGGCTTCGAGGTCTCCCCGGCGACGATGATCGGCTTCCTCACCATCCTCGGCTACTCGCTCTACGACACCGTCGTCGTCTTCGACAAGGTCCGCGAGAACACCACCGAGGCGCTGGGCAACGGCCGGATGACCTACGCGCAGGCGGCCAACCTGGCGGTCAACCAGACGCTCGTGCGCTCGATCAACACGACGGTCGTGGCACTGCTGCCGATCGCCTCGCTCATGGTCATCGGCTTCATCTTCCTCGGCCCCGGCACGCTGCTCGACCTGTCGCTGGCGCTGTTCGTCGGTATCGCGGTCGGCGCCTACTCGTCGATCTTCATCGCGACCCCGCTGCTGGTGCACCTGCGCAGCCGCGAGCCGCAGGTGGTCGACCTCGACAAGAAGGCCACGCGCTACCAGCAGCGCCACGGCGGCAGGGTCTCGTCGTCCGACGCAGCCCCGGTCCCGCACGAGCCCGAGGCAGAGGACGCCGACTCCGAGCGCGGGCTCGCGACGGCCGGCACGTCAGCAGGTGGGGCCCGTCCCACCCGCGAGACGCACAAGTACGCCTCGTCCGGTCCGCGCAACCAGCCCAAGCGACCCCCGAAGTCCCGTCGCTGAGTCCCGAGTCCGCCGCGTCCTGAGGAGCAGTCGATGACCACAGCCGAGACGTCGCTCGCCGACTTGATCTCGAGCCGCCTGCGGGACATCCCGGACTTCCCCAAGCCCGGCGTCGTCTTCAAGGACATCACACCGCTGCTCGCCGAMGGCGCGGCCTTCGGGGCGGTCGTGCGCGACATCGCCGAGCGCCGACGCGGCATCGACCTCGTCGTGGGCATCGAGGCGCGGGGGTTCATCTTCGGCGCCGCGGTCGCGCACGAGCTCGGCATCGGGTTCGTGCCGGTGCGCAAGGCCGGCAAGCTCCCAGGCCGCACCCGCTCGGTGTCCTACGACCTCGAGTACGGCAGCGCCTCCATCGAGATCCACGAGGACTCGTTCGTCGGCGGCGAGCGGGTGCTGCTGGTCGACGACGTGCTCGCCACCGGGGGCACTGCGGCCGCCGCCTGGCAGCTCCTCGAGGCCGCCGGCGCCCAGGTGGTCGGCTTCGAGGCGTTGGTGGAGCTCCAGTTCCTGCACGGCAGGGAGCTGCTGGCGGGACGCGACGTGCACACCACCGTGGTGGTCAGCGGGGACTGAGACATGGCCGTCGGAGCCCCCCTGCGATCACGTAGGCTCTTGCCATGAGTGAGGACGTCGTCACCGGGCCGGTGCCCACCGGCGCGTCCTCCGCGAGCCGGGTGCGTGCCCGGCTCGCCCGGTTCGGCAGCCGCGGCGGCCCGACCAACCCGGTCCTCGAGCCGCTGCTCCTGACCGTGCGCGCCACCCACCCCAAGGCCGACCTCACCGTCATCGAGCGCGCCTACGTCGTCGCCGAGGAGGCCCACCGCGGCCAGACCCGCCGGTCGGGCGACGCGTACATCACCCACCCGCTGGCCGTCACCACGATCCTGGCCGAGCTGGGCATGACCCCGGCCACGCTCGCGGCGGCGCTGCTGCACGACACGGTCGAGGACACGGCATACAGCCTCGACCAGCTCGAGAAGGACTTCGGCCGCGAGGTCGCGATGCTCGTCGACGGCGTCACCAAGCTCGACAAGGTGACGTACGGCGACGCGGCCCAGGCCGAGACCGTCCGCAAGATGGTCGTGGCGATGGCTCGCGACATCCGGGTCCTCGTGATCAAGCTCGCCGACCGGCTCCACAACGCCCGCACCTGGCGCTACGTCTCGGTGGAGTCCGCGCAGCGCAAGGCGCGCGAGACGCTCGAGATCTATGCGCCGCTGGCCCACCGGCTCGGCATGAACACCATCAAGTGGGAGCTCGAGGACCTCTCGTTCGCGACGCTCTACCCCAAGGTCTACGACGAGATCGTGCGGCTCGTGGCCGAGCGGGCCCCGGCCCGCGAGGAGTTCCTGTCGGGCGTGCGCGAGCAGGTCAGCGAGGACCTCAAGGGTGCCAAGATCAAGGCCACGGTGACGGGCCGGCCCAAGCACTACTACTCCGTCTACCAGAAGATGATCGTCCGCGGTCGCGACTTCGAGGACATCTACGACCTCGTCGCGGTGCGGGTCCTGGTCGACTCCGTGCGCGACTGCTATGCCGCGCTCGGGGCGCTGCACGCGCGGTGGAACCCCCTGCCCGGGCGGTTCAAGGACTACATCGCGATGCCGAAGTTCAACATGTACCAGTCCTTGCACACCACCGTGATCGGGCCCGAGGGCAAGGCCGTCGAGATCCAGATCCGCACCCACACCATGCACCGTCGCGCCGAGTACGGCGTCGCCGCCCACTGGAAGTACAAGGAGGACGCGACGGCTCCCGCGGCGGGCGCCAAGGAGGGCGAGACCGGCCCCATCAACGACATGGCGTGGCTGCGTCAGCTGCTCGACTGGCAGAAGGAAACCGCCGACCCGGGGGAGTTCCTCGACTCGCTGCGCTTCGAGATCAACGCGCGCGAGGTCTACGTGTTCACCCCCAAGGGCGAGGTCGTGGCGCTGCCCGCCGGCTCCACCCCGGTGGACTTCGCCTACGCCGTGCACACCGAGGTCGGCCACCACTGCATCGGCGGACGCGTCAACGGGCGCCTCGTGCCCCTGGAGTCCGTGCTCGAGAACGGCGACGTCGTCGAGGTGCTGACCTCCAAGGCCGACGGTGCCGGTCCCTCGCGTGACTGGTTGACGTTCGTGAAGTCCCCGCGGGCCCGCAACAAGATCAAGCAGTGGTTCACCAAGGAACGCCGCGAGGAGATGATCGAGTCCGGCAAGGACGCGATCGCCAAGGCGATGCGCAAGGAGGGCCTGCCGCTGCAGCGGTTGCTCACCGTCGAGACCCTGACGGGGCTCGCCTCCGAGCTGCGCTACCAGGACATCGACGCCCTGTATGCCGCGGTGGGCGAGGGCCACGTGTCCGCGCAGCACGTCGTGGGCCGCCTCGTCGCGTCGCTCGGTGGTGAGGAGGGAGCGTCCGAGGACCTCGCCGAGGCCACCACACCGACCCGCTCGATGCGGCGTCGTTCGGGGGACCCGGGCGTGGTCGTCGTCGGAACCGCCGACGTGTGGGTCAAGCTTGCCCGCTGCTGCACGCCGGTCCCCGGTGACCCGATCATGGGCTTCATCACCAGGGGCAACGGCGTCTCGGTGCACCGCACCGACTGCACGAACGCGGAATCCCTGCTCTCGCAACCAGATCGGATGATCGAGGTCGAGTGGGCGCCCTCGGCTGCATCGGTGTTCCTCGTGCAGCTGCAGGTCGAGGCGCTCGACCGCAACCGGCTGCTCTCGGACGTCACCCGGGTGCTGTCCGACCAGCATGTCAACATCCTGTCGGCGTCGGTCCAGACCTCACGCGACCGGGTGGCGATCAGCAAGTTCACCTTCGAGATGGGCGACCCGAGCCACCTCGACCACGTCATGAACTCGGTCCGTAAGATCGACGGCGTCTTCGACGTCTACCGGATCACCGGCACCAAGGCGACCGCCGCCAAGGCCTGAGGGCTGATTCGGAGGTGGCTGGCGTGGCCCGACGGGCGAACCCAGCCACGAACCGGCCTGCGGGGATCTCGCCCGATGTGCCCGTCAGGCGCCGAACTCGGTGAGGTTGCCGCGGGCCTGGGCCAGCCACTGCTCCTGGGCCTCGAGCTTGGCCTTGGCTTCCTTGGCCTTCTTCTCGTTGCCCTTGGCCTCGGCCTTGGTGAGGTCGTCCCGCAGCGCGGCGACCGACGCCTCGAGCTGGTCGACCATGCTCTGGGCTCTGGCAGCCACCTCGGGGTTGGACTGCTGCCAGCGCTTGTCGTCGGCGTCCCGGACGGCCTGCTCGATGCGGCGCATCCCCTTCTCCATGCGGTCCACGTCGCCGCGGGGGACCTTGCCGGCGGCATCCCACTTGTCCTGGATGGTGCGCAGCGCAGCCTTGGCGGACTCGAGGTCCTTGACCGGGAGGATCGCCTCGGCCTCCTTGAGGAGGGCCTCCTTGACGGCGAGGTTGCCCCGGAACTCCTCGTCCTCCTTGGCGGCGACCTCGTCCTTGGCGGCGAAGAACGCGTCCTGGGCGCCCTTGAAGCGCTCCCAGAGGGCGTCGTCGTCGGATCGGGACGCGCGGCCGGCCTGGCGCCAGCGGTCCATCAGGCGCTTGAACGCGCCCGCGGTCGGGCCCCAGTCGGTGCTGGTGGCAAGGGCCTCGGCCTCCTTGACCAGCTCCTGCTTGGCGGCCTTCGCCTCGGCCTGCGTGCCCTCGAGCTGGGCGAAGTGCACGCGGCGGGCCTTGTCGAAGGAGTTCCGGGCGGCGGAGAACCGCTGCCAGAGGGCGCCCTCGGTCTCGCGGTCGAGCCGGGCACCATCGCGCTGGTGCTGCTTCCACTCGTCGAGCAGGGCACGCATCCGGGCGCCGCTGCTCTTCCACTGGATCTTGCTCTCGGGCTGAGCCGCGATCTGCTCGGCCTCGGCGACGATCTTCTCGCGGGCGGCGGCCGCGGCGGCGCGGGCGGCGCTGCGTTCGGTGGCCTCGGCCTCCTTGCGGGCGGCGATGGAGCTCTCGATCTCGGCGACCTTGGCGTCCAGCATGGCCAGGTCACCCACGACGTTGGCCTCGCCGATGTGCTCGCGCAGCTTGGTCAGACCCTCGGCGCCGTCCTTGGCGGACAGGTCCGTCGTGGTGACGCGCTGGTGCAGCAGGTCGGCCGAGGCATAGAGCTCGTCGTACTTGCGCGCGAAGTAGTGCAGCGCCTCGTCGGGCGTCGCGCCCGGGTAGGACCCGACCTCGCGTTCGCCGTCGCCGGTGGTGACGAAGACGGTGCCATCCTCGGCGACCCGGCCGAACGTCTCGGCTGCCGGACCGGGAGGTGCCGCAGGGGCAAGGGTCGGCTGCGGGTGGGCCACCTTGCGCACGGCGGCGGGAGTGGGAACGGGGCCGGGCTTGGGCACCGGCCGCGGGACAGGAGCGGCAGCCGCAGGCGCCTCGACCGCGGGGGCCTCGGCCGCGGGCGCCTCGGCGGCGGGAGCCTCGGGAGCAGTCTCTTCGGGCGTCACCTCGGCCTCGGGGGGAGCCTCCGCCGGAACCTCAGCCCCGGCAGGCTCTGCAGGTACGTCGGGAACAGAGGCCTCCGAAGCAGTCACCTCGGGCGTCACCTCGGCCTCGGGAGCCTCCGGAGCACTKTCCTCGGGCGTCACCTGAGCCTCGGGAGCCTCGGGAGCAGTCTCCTCGGGAGCCTCGGGAGCCTCCGGAGCAGTCTCCTCGGGCGTCACCTCTGCTGGAGCTTCGGTGGTGGCAGGGTCGACTGCGTCGGTCTCGGTGTCTGCCGGGGGCGTCTGCTCGGTCACGGTCAGGCCTTCTTCTCTGTCACAGCAACCTTGAGGATGCTGATGGGTGCGTTCGGGGCGCCGTCTCCGCCACCACCGGCCGCACCAGCTGCGGCGATCTTCTCGACAATATCCATACCGCCGGTCACGGTGCCGAAGATGGAGTAGCCGCCACCGTCGGTCGGGAGCTTCGTGTCCTTGTAGACGACGAAGAACTGGTCGGCATTGCTGTTCGGGTCGTTCGTGCGGGCCATGGCGAGGGTGCCCTTGGGGTACGTGCCGTCCTTCGGGGCGTTCTCGATGCCGTAGGAGTAGCCGGGACCGGTGCCGGTGCCACCCTGGGGGTCACCGCACTGGAGCACGAAGATGCCGCTGGTGGTGACGCGGTGGCACGGCGAGGCAGCGAAGTAGCCGGCCTTGGCCAGCGCCACGAACGACGCGACGGTCTGCGGGGCCTTGGCGCCGTCGAGCGTCAGGGTGATGTCGCCACAGTTGGTCGTGACGACGGCGGTGAACGTCTTGCCCGCTGCCGTCGCCTTGTCGGGCTTGCCCTGGGTCTTGATGCCCGTCGGCGTCGCCGGGGGAGCGGTGYACCCCTCGGCCGGCGTCGGCGTCGTGGGGTCGGCGGTGGCCGCGGTGGAGCCCGTCGCACTGGGGGCGGTGGCCGGGGTCGCGTCGTCACCGAGTCGGGACGCGAGGAAGACGAACCCCGCGACGACCAGCAGCACGGCAGCCACCACGAAGCCCACCTGCCGGTTGCGGGCGGCCTCACGCTCACGCTGCGCGGCTCGGGCGTCCAACTTCTGCTGACGGCGACGGGCTGCGGCCCGCTCCTGTTCCTTGGTCACGCGCGCCAGTCTAGGCAGCGGCCCGCGCCGACCCCGGGAGGGTCACCGGTCGTTAGGCTTCGGGCCGTGCTGACCGTCGCCTTTCCCGCTGCTGCCTTCGACACGAACTGCTACGTCCTCGCGCCCGCCGCGGGCGAGGAGTGCGTGATCGTCGACCCCGGTGTCGGCGTCGAGGAGACACTGCGCGAGGTGCTGGCCCAGCACCGCCTGCGTCCGGCAGCGGTCCTGCTCACCCACGGCCACGTCGACCACGTGTACTCGGTGACGCCGGTCTGCGGAGCCGACACGGCGGCATACATCCACCACGACGACCGGTATCGGCTCGTGGACCTGCTGGCGAACGTCAACCCGGGGCTGCTCGGGATGCTCGAGCAGCAGTTCGGCACCCGCGCCACGTGGACCGAGCCGAGCACGGTCGTGGAGATCGCCGACCGGGCGCGGCTCGACCTGGCCGGACTGTCCTTCGAGGCGCTGCACGCCCCGGGGCACACCGAGGGATCGGTGATGTTCATGGTCGACGACGTGCCCGACGGCATCCGCGAGCAGGTCGACGTCGACCGCACCCTCGTCAGCGGCGACGTGCTGTTCGCCGGGTCGATCGGCCGCACCGACCTTCCCGGCGGGGACCTCGAGACGATGAACCGGTCGTTGCGCGACGTCGTCCTGCCCCTGCCCGACACCACGCTCGTGCTCCCCGGTCACTACCAGGCCACGACGATGGACCGCGAGCGGACCACGAACCCCTATTTGCAAGGATTGGCGTCGTGAAGGTCACCCCCATCAGCGGCTTCCCCGAGTACCTCCCGGCGCAGCGCATCATCGAGCAGCACTTCCTCGACGTCATCCGCGAGACCTTCGAGCTGCACGGCTTCCCGTCGATCGAGACGCGCGCCGTCGAGCCGGTCGAGCGGCTGCTGGGCAAGGGTGGCGACGCCGACAAGGAGATCTACGGCGTCTCCCGGCTGGCGGCCGACGAGGCCGACGTGCGCGACGCCGAGCTGGGTCTGCACTTCGACCTGACCGTGCCGTTCGCGCGCTACGTCCTCGAGAACGCCGGACACCTCTCGTTCCCCTTCCGCCGTCACCAGATCCAGAAGGTCTGGCGCGGCGAGCGCCCCCAGGAGGGCCGCTACCGCGAGTTCACCCAGGCCGACATCGACGTCGTCGACGTGGGTGAGCTGGCACCGCACTTCGAGGCCGAGATGCCGCTGGTCATCGCGGAGGTGTTCGGCAAGCTGCCGATCGGCCGCATGGTGATCCAGGTCAGCAACCGCAAGATCCCCGAGGGCTACTACCGCGGCCTCGGCATCGAGGACGTGGCCGGCACCCTGCGCATCGTCGACAAGCTAGACAAGATCGGGACGGCCAAGGTCAGGGAGCAGCTCGTCGAGGCGGGCCGGACGCCCGAGCAGGCCGACCAGTGCCTCGCGCTGGCCGCGATCCGCACCGAGGACACCTCGTTCGTCGACCGGGTGCGAGCCCTCGGGGTCACACACCCCACCCTCGACGAGGGTCTCGAGTCGCTCGCCGCCGTGATCTCCACCGGCATGGCCAACGCGCCCGGCGCCATGGTCGCCGACCTCAAGATCGCCCGCGGCCTCGACTACTACACCGGCACGGTCTACGAGACCCAGCTGGTCGGCTACGAGTCCTGGGGCTCCTTCTGCTCCGGCGGACGCTATGACTCGCTGGCGTCCGACGGCAGGACCACGTACCCCGGCGTCGGCATCTCGATCGGCGTCTCCCGGCTCCTCGGGCTGCTGCTCGGCAAGGGACTGGTCACGGCATCGCGGTCCACGCCCGCCGCGGTCCTCGTCGCGGTCAACGACGAGGACAGCCGCCCCGACTCGACCCGCGTCGCGACGGCGCTGCGCGCCCGCGGCATCGCCTGCGAGGTCGCCCCCAAGCCCGCGAAGTTCGGCAAGCAGATCCGGTATGCCGAGCGGCGCGGGATCCCGTACGTCTGGTTCCCGGGTGCTGGGGAGTCGGGCGACCAGGTCAAGGACATCCGTTCCGGCGACCAGGTCGACGCAGTCGCCGCGACGTGGGAGCCTCCGGCTGAGGACCTGCGCCCGCAGGTGTCTCGCGCAGAGAGCTGAGGCCCCATGGACGCCACCCGGACGCTGACGCAGGCCCGTGCGAGCGGCGTGCAGCTGCACGTGACGTCGTTGCCCGGTGGACGGCTGGGACAGCCCGCCCGCGACTTCGTCGACTGGCTGGTCGAGGCGGGGCAGTCGGTGTGGCAGGTGCTGCCGGTGTCGATCCCCGACAAGCACCGGTCGCCCTACAAGTCGCCGTCGGCGTTCGCGGCGTCGCCGGCCCTGCTCGAGGACCCGTCCGCGGTGGTGACCCGGGCCGAGCTCGACGACTTCGCAACCCGCGAGGCGTACTGGGTGGACTCGTGGACTGCGTTCGGCGGCGACCTCGCCGACCAGGTGCGCTTCGAGCGTGAGTGGTCCGCGCTGCGCGCCTACGCCCACGACCGGGGCATCCAGATCCTCGGGGACGTCCCGATCTACGTCGCACCCGATGCCGCAGACGAGCGGGCCTGGCCGCAGTTCTTCCGTGACGACGCCGTCGCGGGCTGCCCGCCCGACGCGTATGCCGCCACGGGCCAGCTCTGGGGCAACCCCCTGTACCGCTGGGACGTGCTGCGCGACGACGGCTACCGGTGGTGGACGGAGCGGCTGCGTCGGACCTTCGGGCTGTTCGACCTCGTGCGGGTCGACCACTTCCGCGGGTTCGCGGCCTACTGGGCCATCCCGGCGGGCGACGACATCGCCCTGAACGGTCACTGGGAGCCCGGTCCGGGCCGTGAGGTCTTCGACGCCGCGATGGCGGCCCTCGGTCCGTTGCCGGTGCTGGCCGAGGACCTCGGTGACATCGACCAGCCCGTCATCGACCTGCGCAAGGCGCTCGGCTTCCCCGGGATGGCGGTGCTGCAGTTCGGGTTCGAGCCCGCCTACGAGTACAACACCCACGACCTGGCCAACCTCGAGCCCGACCAGGTGGTCTACACGGGCACCCACGACAACGACACGGTCGCCGGGTGGTGGGCCGATCTCCCCGACCACCGGCGCGAGCTGGTGCGCACGGCGTGGCGTGAGCGCGGGGTGTGGGCCGACGGTGACCACGAGCCAGGCTGGGCGATGATCGAGCTGGCGCAGCAGACCCCGTGCGCGCTGGCGATGGCGCAGGCCCAGGACGTGCTCGGGCTGGGGTCGCAGGCCCGCATGAACGCCCCCGGCATCGAGGGCGGCTGGTCCTGGCAGCTGGCCGAGGGTGCCCTGACGACCGGGCACGCCCACCGGCTGCGCGACCTCACCGCGGCGTCAGGCCGCGGGCGGGTGCAGGCCTGAGTCGCGCAGCTCCAGGAGCGCCAGCGACCTGATGACCGCCTCGTCACCACGACGCCAGGCGCCGGTGGGGTCCGACGAGATGGCGGCCAGCTTGCGCATCGGCTGACTGGCCATGGCCCGCAGGGCGAACAGGTCGAGGTCGGCTGCTTCGTCGACGAAGCGCTGGGCGGCCGTCGCGCGGCGCACGAACCTGCCCCGCAGGACCAGCCAGACGAGCGTCACGATCGAGATCGGCACCAGGGCGGTGACCCAGCCGAGGATGGTGGCGAGGTTGGTCACGGCGTCGACCAGGTCCGTGCCGGCCTGCTCGATCGTCGTGCCGGCGCCGCTCACCTGCCGGAACGGAGCGGCGACCGCGTCGCCGACGAGCGGCAGGTTGCGCACGGAGTCGCCCGCGCTGGTCATCTGGTCGCGAAAGCCCGACCCCGCCGTCTGGAGCTGGCGCCCGGGCGCCGCGAGCTCCATCGTCGTGTCGTGGACGAGGCGCCCAGTCCAGGCCCAGAGGCAGGCCCAGGCCACGACTCCAAGGTCGGAGAGGATCTGCAGCGTTCGACGGCCCGGCAGGTCGGCATAGAGCTTCATGCTCCCTAGACTCCCATCCGTGCCAGCCTCCAGCGCGCTCGAGCGCGCCATCCGCGACTGGCTCGGCCACCTCGACGTCGAGCGCGGCGTCAGCGACAACACGCTGAAGTCCTACCGTCGCGACCTCGCCCGCTACACCGCATACCTCCAGGCCAAGGGGGTGGACGAGCCCCGGGCGGTGACGGAGGCCCACGTCACCGACTTCCTGGCCTCGCTGCGCGAGGGGGATGCCGACCACCAGCCCCTCGCGGCGTCGTCGGCGGCGCGCACCCTGGTGGCGGTCCGCGGTTTCCACCGCTTCCTCGCCCTCGAGGGCGAGGTCGACTCAGACCCGGCAGGGGCGGTCAGCCCCCCGCGCCCGCCGGCCCGGCTGCCCAAGGCGATCAGCATCGACGCCGTGGAGCGCCTGCTCGAGGCCGCCAGTGTGGGCGACACCCCTGCCTCGCTGCGTGACCGCGCCTTGCTGGAGGTCCTCTACGGTGCCGGCGCCCGCATCTCCGAGGCCACCGGTCTCGACGTCGACGACATCGACACCGACGAAGGCGTGGTCCGCCTGTTCGGCAAGGGCAGCAAGGAGCGCCTCGTCCCGCTCGGGTCGTATGCCGGCGCGGCCGTGAGCGCCTACCTCGTCCGGGGACGCCCCGCGTTGGCGGCCAAGGGCGTCGGCGGTGTCGGGGGAGCGGTGTTCCTCAACCAGCGGGGCGGCAGGCTGTCCCGGCAGTCCGCCTGGGCCGTCCTGCGCGCAGCGGCCGAGCGGGCGGGCCTCACCGGCCACATCTCGCCGCACACCCTGCGGCACTCGTTCGCCACGCACCTGCTCGACGGGGGAGCCGACGTGCGAGTCGTCCAGGAGCTGCTGGGGCACGCCTCGGTCACCACGACGCAGATCTACACCATGGTGACGGTGCAGCGCCTGCGCGAGGTGTACGCCCAAGCGCACCCACGAGCTCGGTGACACGCCTGGGCGCTGCCCACGGTGCGCCCTGCGACTCGTGCTCGCGCTGATAAGGTCTGCACGATCAGCGCGAGGCTGACCGACGACACGCAACTGCACCGGGAGTGAACCGCCTGTGGACCCTGAGGTGACCACGACGCCGATCCAGCCGTCGCCCGAGACCTCCCGCACCGAGGCGTCGCCCCTGGCGTCCACCGAGCGTCTTCCGGGCACCGACGGCGCCGGGGCCGGGCAGCTGGGCCCGACCGGGCGTCCGATGCCGCACTTCCCCGACCCGGCCCCGCTGGCGAGCCACGGCCCTGCCCGCATCATCGCCATGTGCAACCAGAAGGGTGGGGTCGGCAAGACGACCACCACCATCAACCTCGGGGCCGCCCTGGCCGAGGTCGGTCGCAAGGTGCTCCTCGTCGACTTCGACCCGCAGGGTGCCCTGTCCGTCGGGCTGGGCGTCCGCGCCAACGAGCTCGACGTCACGATCTACAACCTGCTCGTCGAGCGCGGGCACGACGTCCGCGAGGTCATCCAGCAGACAGCCACGGACAACCTCGACGTCATCCCGGCCAACATCGACCTGTCCGCGGCCGAGGTCCAGCTGGTCGGCGAGGTCGCCCGCGAGCAGATCCTCGCCCGGGTGCTGCGCCCGGTCATGGACGACTACGACGTCATCATGATCGACTGCCAGCCCTCGCTGGGCCTGCTCACCGTCAACGCCCTCACGGCCGCCCACGGCGTGCTCATCCCGCTCGAGTGCGAGTTCTTCGCCATGCGCGGCGTGGCGCTGCTGGTCGAGACGATCGACAAGATCACCGACCGCCTCAACCCGCGCCTGCAGGTCGACGGCATCCTCGCGACGATGTACGACTCGCGCACCCTGCACTCCAAGGAGGTCGTGCGCAGCGTCGTCGACCACTTCGGCGACCAGGTGTTCCACACCGTCATCAGCCGCACCGTGAAGTTCCCCGACGCCACACTGGCTGCGGAGCCGATCACCACCTACGCGTCCACGCACGGTGCTGCCACCGCATATCGGCAGCTGGCGCGCGAGCTGATCGCCCGCGGCGGTGCGGCCTGACCACCCTCGCTCCGGTGACCGACGAGGCCGGCCCCACCACCACGGCCGACGAGAAGTCGCAGATCACGCCGGGAGGCGTCATCACCCGACGGGGCTCCGTCACGCCCTTCGAGGTCCACCTCGACGTCTTCTCGGGACCCTTCGACCTGTTGCTGGGCCTGATCAGCAAGCACAAGCTGGACATCACCGAGATCGCGCTCGCCAAGGTCACCGACGAGTTCATCGCGCACATCAGGGCAGCCCGCGACGCGCACACCGAGTGGGACCTCTCGCAGGCGTCGGACTTCCTGCTCGTGGCCGCGACGTTGCTCGACCTGAAGTCGGCGCGGCTGCTGCCGCAGTCCGGCCCGCAGGACGAGGAGGACCTCGCCCTCATCGAGGCGCGCGACCTGCTGTTCGCGCGACTGCTGCAGTACCGCGCGTTCAAGGACATCGCGTTCACCTTCGCCGAGCGGATGGCCACGGCGGGGCGCATGACTGCGCGGCAGGCCGGGCTCGAGCCCCACTTCGCCGCCCTGCTCCCCGAGCTCGTCATGGGAATCACGCCCGAGCAGCTGGCCATGGTCGCCGCCCGGGCGATGACCCCCAAGGTCGCCCCCACCGTGGGGCTCGAGCACCTGCACGCCCCACAGGTCTCGGTGCGCGAGCAGGCAGGGATCATCGGCACCCGGCTGCGTCGAGAGCGCGTCTGCTCCTTCCGCGCACTGGTCTCCGACGCCGACTCGACGCTGGTGATCGTGGCACGCTTCCTGGCGCTGCTCGAGCTGTTCCGTGAGGCCGCGATCTCGTTCGAGCAGGCTGAGGCCCTCGGCGAGCTCACCGTGCGGTGGACCGGCAGCGACGAGGGTGAGATCGACGTGAGCGACGAGTTCGACGAGGACGACCAGGACGACGAGACTGAGGCCGACACCGAGCTCGACACCGAGCCCGACGGGCCGCGCGGGCACGCCCCCGCCACCAACGAAAGCACCGAGAATGAGTGAGCAGGACGTGACGCAGCAGGCCGAGCCCGAGGCGGTCGAGGCGGTCGAGGCGGAGGCCGTGGAGACGGTCGTCGAGGAGCAGATTGCCTTCGACGTCAACGAGTTCCCCGGCGGGGCCCGCAGCGCCATCGAGGCCGTCCTCATGGTGGTCGACGACCCCATCCAGGACGTCGCCCTCGCCTCGGCGCTCGAGCTGACCGTCGATGACGTCCGCGAGCACCTGGCCGGGCTGGAGACGGAGTACGCCGAGCAGCAGCGCGGCTTCACGCTGCGCTCGGTGGCCGGTGGCTGGCGCATCTACAGCCGCTCGGACTACGCGCCGGTCGTCGAGAAGTTCCTGCTCGACGGTCAGCAGGCCAAGCTCACACAGGCCTCGCTCGAGACGCTGGCCGTCATCGCCTACCGGCAGCCCATCTCCCGGTCGCGCGTCAGCGCGGTCCGTGGGGTCAACGTGGACGGAGTGGTGCGCACCCTGCTGAGCCGAGGGCTGATCGAGGAGCTCGGCGCCGAGGGCGAGAGCGGTGCCGTGCTCTACGGCACCACCGACTACTTCCTGCAGCGGCTCGGGCTGGGCAGCCTCGACGAGCTGCCGGCCCTGGCGCCGTATCTGCCGGAGATCGACGTACTGGACGAGATCGCAGAGATGGGACGCGGATGACACCCCCACGCAGTCGAGGCGACAGCGGCAGCAGCGGCCGGACCGGCGGTGGCCCACGGGGCTCCGGCGGCCGAGGGTCCTCCAGCGCAGGGGGCCGGGGTTCTTCCGGCGCCGCCGGCGGCCGCCCGCAGCGGTCCGAGCGCCCCCAGCGGTCCGAGCGTCCCCAGCGCGGCAGCTCCGGCACCACCAAGCGCAGCCAGCCCACCCGGGTGCCGCGCGAGCGGCAGGAGCCGCAGGTGGACGTCCACGACCCCGATGGCGTCCGCCTCCAGAAGCTCCTCGCGGCGGCAGGCGTGGGCTCGCGCCGGGTGTGCGAGAACCTCATCTCCGAGGGACGCGTCGAGGTCGACGGCCACATCGTGACCGAGCTCGGGGTGCGCATCCGCCCCGACCAGACCGTGCACGTCGACGGGGTCAAGGTGCAGCTCGACGAGTCGCGCGTCTACTTCGCGTTCAACAAGCCGCTCGGCGTCGTGACCACCATGAACGACGAGCTCGGCCGTATCAACATCGGCGACTACGTGGGTGACCGCAACGAGCGGTTGTTCCACGTCGGGCGTCTGGACGCCGACACCGAGGGCCTGCTCCTGCTGACCAACGACGGCGAGCTCGCCCACCGGCTCCAGCACCCGCAGTACGGCGTGCTGAAGACGTACCTGGCGCAGATCCGCGGCCCGGTGCCCCGCGACATCGGCAAGCAGCTGCGCGCGGGCATCCAGCTCGAGGACGGCATGGCCTCGGTCGACTCGTTCCGCATCGTCGACTCCCAGCCCGGCAAGGCGCTGGTCGAGGTGATCCTGCACGAGGGCCGCAAGCACATCGTGCGCCGCCTCCTCGACGCCGTGGGCCACCCGGTCCTGTCGCTGGTGCGCGTGCAGGTCGGGCCGATCACCCTCGGCGACACCAAGCCGGGCAAGATGCGCAGGCTCAACAAGCAGGAGATCGGCAAGCTCTACACCGCCGCTGGAATGTGAGCGCACGTCCCCGCGCCCGTCGGTAGCCTTCGCGTCGTGACCACCAGCGTCCGCATCGTCGGCACCGGCCTCATCGGCACGAGCTTGGGCATCGCCCTCTCGCGGGCCGGGTATGCCGTGGTGCTCAGCGACCCCTCGCCGACCGCGGTCGCCCTCGCGCGCGACCTGGGCGCCGGGGCCGTGGCCGCGGACGGCGACCCGGACCCGGACGTCGTGGTGGTCGCGGCACCGCCCGACGTGGCCGGTGCCGTGGTGGCCGAGTCCCTGGCCGCGTGGCCGAATGCCGTCGTGACCGACGTCGCGTCCGTCAAGGTCGCGGTGCTCGACGACGTCCGTGCCAGGGGAGCGGACCTGCGGCGGTATGCCGGGTCGCACCCCATGGCCGGCCGCGAGCGGTCCGGGGCGGTCGCGGCCCGCGGTGACTTGTTCGACGGGCGGGCCTGGGTCGTCGTGCCCCACGACGAGTCGTCCCCTGAGACCGTCGCCGCCGTGCAGGAGCTGGCCACGGCGGCCGGGGGCACCGTCAGCACGATGAGCCCCGATGAGCACGACGCGGCGGTCGCTGCCGTGTCGCACGTCCCTCAGCTGGTGTCGTCGCTGGTCGCCGGCCGGTTGCGAGACCTCGGTGACCCAGCCGTCGCGCTGGCGGGACAGGGCATCCGCGACGTGACCCGCATCGCCGCCAGTGACCCACAGCTGTGGACCCAGATCCTCGCCGGCAACGCCTCGGCCGTGCGCGAGGTCCTCGCCCACGTCGAGTCCGAGCTCACCGAGGTGATCGGGGCGCTCGACGTCCTCGCCGACGGCGACGGGGTGGGCGCCCGCGAGGTCCTCGCCCGGATCGTGGCCCAGGGCAACGCCGGCCACGCGCGGATCCCGGGCAAGCACGGTGCCGCGCCCACGGCATACAGCGTCGTCGTCGTCCTGGTCCCTGACCGACCCGGTGAGCTCGCCCGGCTGCTGCACGACGTCGGCGACGCCGGGGTCAACCTCGAGGACCTCCACCTCGAGCACGGCCTGGGGCAGCCGTTCGGCCTCGCCGAGATCTCTGTCCTGCCGGCCGTCGCCGAGCGCCTCGGTGACGAGCTGCAGGCCCGCGGCTGGCAGCTCCACGGCTGAGTCACGCCCACCACTAGGCTTGCCAGCCATGAGCAGTGAGCACCTCGTCGTGGCCGTCGACGGGCCGTCGGGTTCGGGGAAGTCCAGCGTCTCGCGCGCGGCGGCCAGTGAGCTGGGAGTCGGCTACCTCGACACCGGGGCGATGTACCGCGCGGTGACCTGGTGGTGCCTCGAGCAGGGCGTGGACCTCGACGACCGCGAGGCCGTCGCCGACGCGACCCGCGTGATCCCCCTCGAGATGGGCACCGACCCGGCGCGGCCGAGCGTGCGCGTGGCAGGTCGTGAGATCGAGGACGACATCCGCACCACCCGCGTCAGCAAGGTCGTGTCGAAGGTCGCGACCAACACCTTGGTCCGCCCCATCCTGCAGCGCCTGCAACACGACCTCATGACCGAGATCGCCGCCGGCACCGGGGGAGTCGTGGCCGAGGGCCGCGACATCACCACCGTGGTCGCCCCGGACGCCGACGTCCGGGTGCTGCTGACGGCAAGCGTCGAGGCGCGGCTGCGACGTCGTTCCAAGGAGCTGCACGGCCACGACGCCGACCATGCCGTCGAGGCCACCCGCGACCAGATCGTGCGGCGCGACCGTGACGACTCGACGGTGTCGGACTTCATGGAGGCCGCTGAGGGCGTGACCCTGGTCGACACCTCCGACCTCGACTTCGAGCAGAGCGTCCAGGCGCTGCTGGCCGTGATCCGCGAGCAGGCGCCCACCAAGGTCGGAGCCTGACCGGCGTGACGGCCACACCCACGCCCCCGCCCCAGTGGCGGGTGCGCATCAACATGCTGGTGGGTCGGGTGCTGTTCGGCGCGGCCTACCGGGTTGTCGTCACGGGGCGTGAGCTCGTACCGCTCACGGGTCCGGTCCTGTTCGTGGGCAACCACGTCGGCTTCCTCGACGGGCCGATGCTGCCCGCCCACGCGCCGCGCCCGACCAGCGTCCTCGTCAAGCGCGAGATGTTCCGCGGGCTGCTGGGACGCTTCCTCACGTTCATCGGACACATCCCGGTCACCCGCAACTCGGGTGACCGCTCGGCGTTGCTGGCCGCGGTCGCCATCCTGCAGTCCGGTGGCGCGGTGGGCATCTTCCCCGAGGGCACGCGTGGCCGCGGCGATGTCGCCAGCGTCCAGCAGGGGGCGGCTTGGCTGGCCCTCCAGGGCGGGGCCCGCGTGGTGCCCGTCGCGTTCCTCGGCACCCGCGCGACCGGCGCCTCGACGAGCTCGGTGCCACGCCTGCGGTCGCGGCTGGTCGTCTCGTTCGGTGCGCCCGTCGAGCTGGTCGCAGCCACCGGCCTCACGGGTCGCGAACGGCTGGTCGCGGCCACCGAGCAGGTACGGGCGGCCCTCGCGGGCCAGGTCGCGCAGGCACAGCAACGCCACCAGGTCTTCCTGCCCGACGACGAAGGCTGACCTGGCGCCGATCCGCGGGCCGTGGCGCCCGTGTCGTGGGTGGGTCCCGATGTGAGGGACAATGGCGGGCGGCCACGCGGCACGTCCCGTCCGCGCCGGCCCCCCACGAACCAACGCAAGGACATCCCGTGAGCGAGAACACCACCGACGACTCGACTGTCGAGCGCGCCCTGCGCGCTGGGCTGGAGGAGTTCGAACTCAGCGAGGACGACCTCGCCCTCGTCGAGGGTCAGCTGGACGAGGACGGGTATGCCGTGGGCGAGGGCCCGCTGCCCGTCGTCGCCGTCGTGGGTCGCCCGAACGTCGGCAAGTCCACGCTCGTCAACCGCATCCTCGGTCGCCGCGAGGCCGTGGTCGAGGACGTCCCCGGGGTCACCCGTGACCGCGTCGCCTACGACGCCGACTGGGCCGGCCGCCGGTTCACGCTCGTCGACACCGGCGGCTGGGAGATCGACGCCACCGGCATCCACCTGCGGGTCGCCGAGCAGGCCGAGGTCGCCGTCGACCTGGCCGACGTCGTGATGTTCGTCGTCGACGCCACCGTCGGTGCCACGGACGACGACGAGGCAGTGGTCAAGCTGCTGCGCCGGTCGGGCAAGCCGGTCGTGCTCGTGGCCAACAAGGTCGACGACCAGCGCACCGAGGCCGACGCCGCCGCCCTGTGGAACCTCGGTCTCGGCCAGCCGTGGCCGGTCTCGGCCCTCCACGGCCGGGGCAGCGGCGACGCGCTCGACGCGGTGCTCGACGTGCTGCCCGCCGTCGCGGCCAACACCGAGGCCTACCAGCGTGGCGGTCCGCGCCGCGTGGCCCTGATCGGCCGCCCCAACGTCGGCAAGTCGTCGCTGCTCAACAAGCTCGCGGGTGAGGACCGCGTGGTCGTCGACAACGTCGCCGGCACGACCCGTGACCCGGTCGACGAGTTCATCGAGCTCGGCGGCAAGACCTGGCGGTTCGTCGACACGGCCGGCATCCGTCGTCGCGTCCACCAGACGCGGGGCGCCGACTTCTATGCCTCGCTCCGCACCCAGACGGCCCTCGAGAAGGCCGAGGTCGCGGTCGTCCTGATCGACGCCGAGCAGTCCATCGCCGAGCAGGACATCCGCGTCGTGCAGCAGGTCATCGACGCCGGTCGTGCGCTCGTCGTCGCCTACAACAAGTGGGACCTGCTCGACGAAGAGCGCCGCTACTACCTCGAGAAGGAGATCGAGCGCGAGCTCGTCCAGATCCCGTGGGCGCCGCGCGTCAACATCTCCGCCAAGACCGGGCGTGCCGTCGAGAAGCTCGTGCCCGGCCTCGAGCTGGCGCTGGCGTCCTGGGACACCCGCGTGCCCACCGGCCGCCTCAACGCGTTCTTCGGCGAGATCGTCGCGGCTCACCCTCACCCGGTGCGTGGCGGCAAGCAGCCGCGCATCCTCTTCGCGACCCAGGCCTCGACCCGCCCGCCGCGGTTCGTGATCTTCGCGTCCGGCTTCATCGAGGCCGGCTACCGGCGGTTCCTCGAGCGTCGCCTCCGCGAGGAGTTCGGCTTCGAGGGAACCCCCATCGAGGTGTCCGTCCGCGTCCGCGAGAAGCGCAAGCGCAGGTAACCCGCGAAGCCGGCGGCAGCGCGCCATACCGATTTCAAGCAGCGGTATGGCGTGCGCTAAGGTTTCGTTCGCTCCCGCGGGCCTGCTCCGGCTGGTTTCGACGTGGGCAAGCCACGGGCTGTGGCGCAGCTTGGTAGCGCACTTGACTGGGGGTCAAGGGGTCGCAGGTTCAAATCCTGTCAGCCCGACCACGAGGGTCCTGACCTGTTCACACGGGTCAGGACCCTTCACGTTCGGTCGGCACGCGACCGGTGGCCGTCCAGGCCGAGGCGGTGACGCTGAACGGGCCCTCGGGCAGCCGCCGGGCGCACTCGGCTCGCAGCTCGTGCCGGCCGGTGTCGTCGAGGTCGGCGACGTACGCACCGGCCGGCCCGACCCCGAGCGTGAACGGCTCCCACCAGTCGTCGACGTCCCTGAACGGGACGGTGACCGACACCGAGCCGGTCTCCACATCCTCGAGCCCCGCCTCGCGGGTCAGCTCGGCGAGGTGCCCCTCACGGGCACCGGCCAGTCCGCGTTCGCCGCCGGCGAGGGGGTCGAGCTCGTGCACGGCGTCCCAGAACACCGTCAACGGCCCGCGCGAGCTGGAGTGGTCCCAGACGCACGAGGCGACGACACCACCCGGTCGCGTGACCCGCGCCATCTCTCGCAGCCCGGCGACCGGGTCGGCCATGAAGTGCACGACGAGCTGGGCCAGCGCGACGTCGAAGGAGCCGTCGTCGAAGGGGAGCGCCTCCGCAGGCGCCTGCTCGACGGCCACTCCGGGCAAGCGTTCGCGGACCGCCGCGACGAAGCTCGCCGACGGGTCGACGGCAACCACCCGGTCGGCCCCGAGCCGCTCGACGAGGACCGCGGTGAGCGCGCCCGGGCCGCACCCGACGTCGAGGGCCCGGTCACCGGGGCGCAGCGGGGTCGCGTCGGCGAACACCGGTGACAGCGGCTCCGAGAACCGACCCATGAAACGCCCGTACGCAGTGCCCGAGACGTCGAACCCCATGGCCCGACGGTAATCCGGGTCTGGCCGGGGCGGTAGGGGAGGGCCATGATCAGGTGTGGCCGGATGCTGCCCCCCGAACAGGTACGACGCGATCTTCGACGACCGCTTCGCGCGCCGGGCAGCGCGCCGATACGAGCGCAGGGGGCTGTCGTCGTCGGCGCGGCGGATGGTGACCTTCCTGGAGGGCCAGGGGCTCGAAGGGGCGACCGTCCTGGAGATCGGTGGGGGAGTCGGCGAGATGCAGGTCGAGCTACTCCGTCGCGGGGCCGCTCGCGCCACCAACCTCGAGGTGGCCGGCTCCTACGAGACGCAGGCGGGGCGCCTGCTCGCCGGCGCCGGCCTCACCGACCGGGTGGAACGACGCCGGCTCGACATCGTCGAGGCGCCAGAGCAGGTCGAGCGGGCCGACGTGGTCGTTCTCCATCGCGTGGTCTGCTGCTACGACGACTACGAGCGGCTGCTGTCGGCAGCAGGGAGCCACGCCCGTCGAGCGCTGGTGTTCAGCCACCCGCCGCGCAACGCCGTGACCCGGGCCTACATGACCGTGCAGAACGCCGTCCTGCGCCTGATGGGCAAGGACTACCGCGGGTTCACGCACCCGCCGTCGGAGATGATCCGGGTGCTGCGTGACCAGGGCCTGAGCCCGGCATACGAGCACCGCGGGCCCGTCTGGCACCTGGTCGGCCTGACCCGTTAGCTGGCGACGGATGGGCTCAGCGGCCGCGGCGCGGCTGCTCCTCCGCAGGCCCCACGTGTTCCGCGATCCACGCGGCGAGCGGACGCACCTGCTGCCACGACTCGCGAACGTGTTGCAGCGCAGCGGGTTTCGACAGCCAGGCGGGAGTTCCGACCCGCTTGATCGCCATGATCTCCTTGCGGCGCAACAGATCCAGCCGCGGGTGGTCGGCGTCATAGCCCTTGGGTCGCGTCTTGAGCGCCGCACCCTCGAGGCCGAAGCCGGCTGCCACCAGGTCCTCGGTGATGGCCTGGAGCTCGGTCCCCGACGGCTCGGCGTCCACCGCGGCACGGAAGCGGTCGGTCTGCGCGGGGGAGTGGGTGCGGAAGCCGCCGCCGACGACGAGCCCTTCGCCGCTGAGCTGCACGTAGTAGCCGACCCCGTCGTGCTGGCCCGCGATCGCGCCCTGGTAGGTCTTGTACGGCGACTTGTCTGCGCTGAACCGGATGTCGCGGTTCGGTCGGAACACCTTGGCGGGTCCGAACTCCGGCTCGAGCGCCTCCACCAACGCGTGTAGTGGACCGCGCACGTCCCGCTCCCACTGGTCCTTGTGCTCGGCCCAGAAGTCCTTGGTGTTGTGCTCCTCGAGCTCCTGGTAGAACGTCACGGCCCAGGGAGGGAACCCCGTGAACCCAGCACCGTCAGCCATGGCGCCCACTCTTGCACGCGGCATACTCCGGAGCATGGAGTTCAGGGCGGAAGTGGAGCAGACGGGGCGGACCACCACAGGGATCGAGGTGCCGCCGGAGGTCGTCGACGGGCTCGGCGGCGGCAAGCGCCCCAAGGTCTCGGTGACCCTCAACGGCAAGACCTATCGCAGCAGCATCGCCTCGATGGGCGGCCGCTTCCTGGTCGGGGTCAGTGCGGAGAACCGCGCCATCACCGGCGTCCAGGGCGGAGACGTCGTCGACGTGACCATCGAGCTCGACACCGCACCGCGTGAGGTGGAGGTGCCCGAGGACCTGGCGGCGGCCCTCGAGGTCGTCCCGGAGGCCAAGGCGATGTTCGGCCGGCTGGCCTACAGCCACCAGCGCGCCCACGTCGACGCGATCAACGGGGCCAAGGCGCCCGAGACGCGGCGCCGTCGCATCGACAAGGCCATCGACATGCTCCGGACGCAGGCCGGCGGGGACCGGGGCTAGAGCACCGCGCCGATCCGGGTCACCGCTTCGCGCACGATGTCCGGGGAGGTGCCGAAGTTGAGGCGGGCGTGGCCTTGCCCGCCGGTGCCGAAGCCAGGTCCGGGGTGCAGGGCCACACCGGACCGCTGGCGCAGCACCGCCGCCGGGTCGTCGCCGAGCCCGTACGCCGTGAAGTCGAGCCAGGCGAGGAAGGTGCCCTCGGGGGTGCGGTGGCGCACCTCGGGCGTGTGCTGGCACAGGAGCTCGGCCAGCAGCACGCGGTTCTCATCGAGGCCGCGCAGCAGGGCGTCGAGCCAGTCGCCTCCGTCGCGGTAGCCCGCGATGTGCGCGATAACCCCCAGGTGGCTGGCGCCGTGCGACACCTCCTCGGGGATCCGGGCGAGATCGGCGACGGCCTCCGGCCCCGGGACGGCCATGGCGGCCTTGAGCCCGGCCAGGTTGAACGCCTTGGACGCCGACATGAGCGAGACCGAGCGGGCGCCGGCCGGCAGCGAGGCCACGGACGTGAAAGTCGCGCCCGCAGGCACGATCGGGGCGTGGATCTCGTCGGCCACCACCCGCACCCCGCTGGACTCGGCCAGCTCGAGGGCAGCGGTGAGCTCGGCGACGGTGTGGACGGTCCCCGTCGGGTTCTGCGGGTTGCACAGCAGGTATGCCGCGCTGCGGCCACCCTGCGTCGCCTCGCCGAAGGCGCGTTCCAGCTCAGCGAGGTCGAGTCGGCCGTCCGCGCCGAGGGGCGACTGCACGACCCGGCGGTCGAGGTGGGTGACGAACTGGAAGAACGGCGGGTAGACGGGCGAGTTGACCACCACCGCGTCACCGGGCGAGGTGAACAGCTTGAGCACCTCCATGGCGCCGAGCATGACGTCCGGGACGATCTGCATGGTGCCGGGGTCCGGGTGCCAGCCCCACCGCCTGCCGGCGAACTCGGCGAGCGCCTCGGCGTAGTCAGGGGCCCACGGGTATCCGGTGTCTCCCCGCGTCACCGCGTCGACCACGGCCCGCTGGATCGGCTCCGCAGGGACGACGTCCATCTCGGCCACCCAGAGGGGCAGGACGTCCGGGCCGTACAACCTCCACTTGACGCTGCGCCGCTCCCGCAGCGCGGCCAGACCGGGTCCGAGCAAGGGGTTGTCCATGCCTGTGAACTCTACGGTCACCCGCCCGTTAGGCTTCCCGCGTGGTGGCGAAGAACGAGCGCGGTGTGGGGGAGCGAGCTGCGCTGGGCGCTGCTGCCGTCTCCGACCGCATCGTCACCCTGCCGAACGCCCTGTCGCTGCTGCGCCTGGTGGGTGTCCCCATCTTCCTGTGGGCGATCCTCACGAAGCACGACGCCGTCGCCCTCGTGACGCTCATGCTGTCCGGGGTCAGCGACTACCTCGACGGCAAGATCGCCCGGAAGTTCGGCCTGGTCTCGAAGGTGGGCCAGCTGCTCGACCCGCTGGCCGACCGGCTCTACATCGCCACCACGCTGCTCGGCCTGGCGTGGCGCGAGATCATCCCGTGGTGGCTGGTCGCCGCCCTGGTGGGTCGCGAGGTGCTGCTGGCGGGGATCCTCTGGTGGATCAAGCGCTACGGCCAGACCGGGCTGCCCGTGCACTTCGTCGGCAAGGCCGCCACGTTCAACCTGCTCTACGCCTTCCCCCTGTTGTTGCTGGGTGAGGGCCAGAGCACCTTCGCCCAGTGGGCGGGGCCCGTCGGCTGGGCCTTCGCGTGGTGGGGCACCGTCCTCTACTGGATCGCCGGGGTCATGTACATCGTGCAGGCCAGGCGGGTGGCCCGCGACCACGCGGCCGCGGCGACGTGACCCCCGAGCACACCTCCCACCGGGACGTCCCGCCGCCCACGACGCCACCGGGCCGTCGGGTGGACGAGTCCATGACGTTGCTCACCTCGATGATGGAGCGCCCGCTCGACCCCGGGTATGCCGCCGCCGCGGCAGAGCGCGAACGTGCCGGGCTCCCGCCCTCCACCGGCACACGGACGGCCACCGTGCTGGTGTCGGCGCTCGTGGCGGGGCTGCTGCTGACCCTCGGCGGTCTGGCCCTGCGCACCCCGTCGACCGCCGCGGTCAAGGCCAAGGCGGACCTCGTCACCCAGATCGAGGCGCGGCGCAGCCAGGTGGACCGGGAGGGCAACCAGCTGAGGGCGCTGCAGGCCGAGGTCGACACCCTCCAGGCCCGGGCCCTGGGGCAGGACCAGTCCTCGGTCCAGTCACGCCTCGACGCGCTGACCCTGGTGAGCGGCGGGCAGGCCGTCACCGGCGAGGGGATCCGCGTGGTGCTCGACAACGCGCCCGGCACCGACGGGTCGAGCTCCGACGGCAACCCGCGCACCGATGCCCAGAAGAAGGAGGGCACCGTCTTCTCGAAGGACCTGCAGGTGGTCGTCAACGGACTGTGGCAGGCCGGTGCCGAGGCCATCGCGATCAACGGGCAGCGCCTGACCTCGCGCAGCGCCATCCGCTTCGCCGGTGAGGCCATCCTCGTGAACTACCGGCCGCTCGCGAGGCCCTACACCATCTCGGTCATCGGGTCGAAGACCAGCCTGCAGACCGAGTTCGCCGAGAATGCCGGGGGTGCCTACGCTCGCGCCCTGCAGGACAACTACGGCATCCGTGTTTCCATAGACGCCGTGGACTCGATGACCCTCCCGGCGGCCTCCTCGCTCACCGTTCGGTACGCCCGGGTGCCCGCGCGCCAGTCGGCCAGCAGCACCGCCACCGGGTCCTCGTCGCCGACCACGCCGACCACGACCTCGTCGACCACGCCGACCACCTCGACCACCTCGGAGGGTGCACCGTGATCCCCCTGCTCGGCCTCGTCGGAGGAGTGCTGCTCGGCCTGCTGTGGGGCCCCGACGTCCCCGTGGCGCTGCAGCCCTACCTGCCGATCGCCGTCATCGCGGCGCTCGACGCCGTGTTCGGCGCGGTGCGCGCGGTGCTCGACGGGATCTTCAACGACAAGGTCTTCGTCGTCTCCTTCCTGGCCAACGTGGTCGTCGCGGCCTTCATCGTCTTCCTGGGTGACCAGCTGGGCGTGGGGTCCCAGCTGTCGACGGGCGTCGTGGTGGTCCTCGGCGTGCGCATCTTCTCCAACGTCGCCTCGATCCGCCGGCACCTCTTCAGGGCATGAGCGACCCGAAGCAGCAGCCGCAGGCCCAGCCCTCCTCGTCCTGGGGGCTCCTGCTGCGGATGGCCCGTCCCCGGGCGACCCGGGCCAACGCCTTCGCGGCGCTGCTCGCGATCGGCCTCGGCTTCGCCATCGCCACCCAGGTGCAGCAGACCAACCAGAGCGGGCTCGAGGAGCTGCGCGAGGACGAGCTCGTGCGCATCCTCGACGACGTGAGCCAGGAGCAGGGTCGGCTCGGCAACGACACGCGGGCCCTGCAGGCGACCCGCGACCGGCTCCTCTCGGGTGTCGACTCCAGCGCCGAGGCACTGCGTTCGGCCCAGGAGCGGCTCGACACGCTGGGGATCCTCGCCGGCACCAGCCCGGCGACCGGCACGGGCATCACCATCACGATCTCCGACCCCCAGCACAAGGTGACCTCGACGCTGCTGCTCGACGCCATGCAGGAGCTGCGCGACGCGGGGGCCGAGGCGATCCAGATCGGCTCGGTGCGGGTCGTCTCCGACACGTGGTTCTCCGACGCCGACGGGGCGGTGCTCGTCGCGGGTGAGCGGCTCGAGGCGCCGTTCGTCATCAAGGCCATCGGCGACAGCGCCACGATGGCGTCCGCGATGGACATCCCCGGTGGCGTCTCCGACTCGGTTCGGGGGCAGGATGCGCGGGCGGCGATCACGCAGGAGGATGTCGTCGCGATCACCGCATTGCACAGCCTTCAGGAGCCTCGTTACGCTCGGCCCGTTCCCGCGTCGAAGTAACCGTCGCCAACCGCTGCCACCCTGTCGACACCGCGTCGACACCCCGCCAGAGAGGACCCGCATGAGCCAGCTGGACTACCCCGAGGACCTGCGTTACACCGCGGAGCACGAGTGGGTCAGTGCGGGCGAGGGGGGCGTGGTGCGGATCGGCATCACGTCCTTCGCACAGGATGCGCTCGGCGACGTGGTCTACGTCAGCCTCCCGTCCGTGGGTGACACCGTCGCCGTCGGTGACGCCTGCGGCGAGGTCGAGTCGACGAAGTCGGTCAGCGACCTGTACGCGCCCCTCGCCGGTGAGGTGACGGCCGTCAACGACGCCCTCGAAGCCACCCCCGAGCTGGTCAACACCGACCCGTACGGCGAAGGCTGGATGTACGAGCTGCGGATCGACGACGCCTCGGCGGTCGACGGGCTCATGGACCAGGCGGCATACCAGGCCCAGCTGGGCTGACACCGAGGCGGCACGGTCGCGGGCGGGGCCGCGCGAGGGGCGTTTGCGCCCCCTCGCGAGGAAACCCCTGCGAACGGGTGGCTGCCTCACCTAGGGTTTGTGCTTTGCTAGACGGCAACACCTCACAATGCAAGGGAGCGCGGGCATCATGGACGGCAGCGAGAAGGACGAGCAGACTTCGCGCCCTCACGAGCCGACGACGATGCGGCTCCCGGGCATCACCGATCTCGAGCAGGTCGACACCAGCGCCGAGATCGACGTCACCCTCAGCAAGGCCGACCAGGCCACGGTCGACGCCCTGCGTCCCGGCACGGCGCTGCTGGTCGTGCTGCGCGGGCCCAACACCGGCGCGCGGTTCCTGCTCGACGACGACGAGGTCCACTCCGGACGCCACCCCGACAGCGACATCTTCCTCGACGACGTGACGGTGTCGCGCAAGCACGCGACCTTCCGGCGTGAGGGCAACACCTTCGTCGTGCGCGACGTGGGCTCGCTCAACGGGACGTACGTCAACCGAGAGCGGATCGACGAGGCCACGTTGCAGACCGGTGACGAGGTCCAGATCGGCAAGTTCCGGCTGGTCTTCTACGCCGGCCGCGGCTGAGCCTGCCCCGACGTGGTGAGGGCAACCCGGTGACCGCTCGACGCCCCGGTCAGCCCATGACCATCGGCGCGGTGCTGGCGGCGCTGCAGCCCGACTTCCCCGACGTCTCGATCTCGAAGATCCGGTTCCTCGAGTCCGAGGGCCTGGTGACGCCGCAGCGCACGGGCTCCGGCTATCGCACCTATGCCCTCGAGGACCTCGAGCGGCTGCGCTACATCCTCAAGGCCCAGCGTGACCACTACTGGCCGCTCAAGGTGATCCGCGACGCCCTCGACGCCCTCGACCGAGGCCTGACACCGGCCGCCGGACCGGTCGAGGCGGTCTCGCGTCCCACGGTTCCCGCCCCCGTCCCCGACGCCGAGGTCCCCACCGCTCGCGAGCTCGCCGCCAGCGTCGACCTGCGCCTGACGCGCGCCGAGCTGGTCGAGGCGGCCGGGCTCGACGAGCCCATGGCTGCGGCCCTCGAGACCTTCGGCCTCCTGCACGCCGACGCCTCGGGCCACTTCGGTGAGGCGGCCCTATCGGTCGCCCACACGGCCGCCGCCCTCGCGGCGTACGGCATCGAGGCCCGCCACCTGCGGCCCTTCCGCACCGCGGCGGACCGCGAGATCGGGCTCGTCCAGCAGGTCGTCACCCCGCACCGCGCCGCGTCCGGCAAGGCAGGCTCCAAGGCTGCCGGGACCGACCCCACCCCGGAGGTCCTGCGACTGTGCATCGCGCTGCACACGGCCCTGGTCAAGGACGGGCTCTCGCGTCACTGATCGGGGGTACGGTGGAGCAGTGAAGGCTCTGGATGTCCTCGGTGTCCGCGTCGAGATGCCCACCAACCACCCGATCGTCCTGCTCCGTGAGCGGGGCGGCGACCGCTACCTACCCATCTGGATCGGTGCGGCCGAGGCGACGGCGATCGCCTACGCCCAGCAGGGCATCGAGCCGCCGCGCCCGCTCACGCACGACCTGCTCAAGAACGTCATCGAGGCGCTCGGCCACCGGCTCACCGAGGTCCGGATCGTCGAGCTCAAGGACGGCGTGTTCCACGCGGCCCTGGTCCTCGACGGCACCACCGAGATCTCCTCGCGCAGCTCGGACGCCATCGCCCTCGCGCTGCGCACCGGCACCGAGATCGTGGCGGGGGAGTCGCTGCTCGAGGAGGCCGGCGTCGCGATGTCCGGCGAGGAGGATGCCGAGGACGAGGTGGAGCGGTTCAAGGAGTTCCTCGACCAGGTGTCGGCCGAGGACTTCGAGAAGGAACCGGGGGACTCCGAGCCCTGACCTGCGCGGGTTGAACGCACCAACCCTCAACCTGATGTTGAGATCGAGAGTATGCCGTTCGGCCGCGACACGCCGGAGGGCGAAGGTGCAGTGGTAGTTGACCTTCCCTGATCAGCGGCCTTACCGTCAGCCAGAGACGTGAAATGCGTCCGGTGTAATTCTGTGTTCTATCTGTTCGATGTTCTGTCTGTTCGATGTGGGTGACCCAGGAGGTGAGCGTCGTGATCACGAGCGGTGAAGCTCAGCACGGCTCGACGACCGGCACGACCGTGCCTGCCGCGGCGCAGGGCCTGTTGTTCACGGACGACCTTCCCGAGCTCAGTGACGACATCGGCTACCGCGGGCCCACGGCCTGCAAGGCGGCCGGGATCACCTACCGCCAGCTCGACTACTGGGCCCGCACGGGTCTGGTCGAGCCGTCGGTGCGCGGGGCCACGGGCTCCGGCACCCAGCGGCTCTACGGTTTCCGCGACATCCTCGTCCTCAAGGTCGTCAAGCGCCTGCTCGACACCGGGGTGTCCCTCCAGCAGATCCGCGTCGCCATCCAGCACCTGCGTCAGCGCGGTGTCGAGGACCTGGCCCAGATCACGCTGATGAGCGACGGCGCCTCGGTCTACGAGTGCACGTCGGCCGACGAGGTCATCGACCTGGTCCAGGGTGGCCAGGGAGTCTTCGGCATCGCGGTGGGCCGGGTCTGGCGCGAGGTCGAGGGCGAGCTCGCCGAGCTGCCCAGCGAGCGTGCCGAGGACGAGACGCCGGCCGCGCACCCGGACGACGAGCTCCGGCTGCGCCGTCAGGCCCGCCTGGCCTGACCGAATCACGTCGAACGCCAGCCGCTCCCACGAGCCGGCGGGCTTCGTCGTGTAGATTGTGGATTGCTGACCACCCTGCGTGGGAGAGTCCCCGGGCGAGAGCCGCGGGGCGCCGAAGGGGCAAGACTCCCCGGAACCTCTCAGGCGCCAGGACCACGCGGGCGAGGCACCTCTGAAGCGGCACAGTCGCCGCGACAGATGGGGAGGCTGACCGAGCACACCCACGTTCAGGAGCCTCATGTCTGCCCAGCACGCCACCGACCTGCCCGCTTTCGTCGGGCGCCACATCGGCCCTGGCGCCGATGACGTCACGGCCATGCTCCGCGCCGTCGGCCACGAGACGCTCGAGGCGCTCGTCGACCACGCGCTCCCCGGCGCCATCCGCAGTGACGGCCCGTTGCGGGTCGAGGCGGCCGCGTCCGAGTCCGCGGTCGTCGAGGAGCTGCGCGCGCTGGCCCGGCGCAACACCGTGATGACGTCCATGATCGGCCTGGGCTACTACGGCACCATCACGCCGGCGGTCATCCAGCGCAACGTCCTCGAGAGCCCTGCCTGGTACACCGCCTACACGCCCTACCAGCCGGAGATCTCCCAGGGGCGGCTCGAGGCCCTGCTCAACTTCCAGACGGTCGTGTCCGACCTGACCGGCCTCGAGACCTCGGGCGCGTCGCTGCTCGACGAGGCGACGGCCGCGGCCGAGGCGATGACGCTGATGCGCCGCTCGAGCAAGGCACCCCAGGACGCGGTGCTGCTCGTCGACCGTCACGCGTTCCCGCAGACCGTTGCCGTGATGGCGACCCGGGCGCTGCCACTGGGGATCGAGCTGGTGGTGGCGGACCTTGCTGACGTGACCTCCACGCAGGCCCTTCGGGCCGCCGCCGGTGACCGCGACGTGTTCGGCGTCCTGGTCCAGTACCCGGGGGCCGACGGTGAGCTGCGCGACTGGACCGCCCTCGCAGCAGCCGCCCACGAGACAGGTGCCCTCGTCGCAGCCGCGGCCGACCTGCTCGCCCTGACCCTGGCGACGCCGCCGGGGGAGTGGGGGGCCGACGTCGCCGTCGGGACGAGCCAGCGCTTCGGCGTCCCCATGGGCTTCGGAGGTCCGCACGCCGGCTACATGAGCGTCCGCGCCGGGCTCGAGCGGTCGCTGCCCGGCCGTCTCGTCGGGGTGAGTGTCGACACCGAGGGGGCCCCGGCATACCGGCTCGCGCTGCAGACGCGCGAGCAGCACATCCGGCGCGAGAAGGCCACGTCCAACATCTGCACCGCCCAGGTGCTCCTCGCGGTCATGGCCTCGATGTATGCGGTTTACCACGGGCCCGCGGGCCTGGCGGCGATCGCCCGGCGCACCCACGCGCACGCCCGCGCCTTCGCGCAGGGGCTGCGCGAGGCGGGGGTTGACGTGGTGTCCGACAACTTCTTCGACACCGTCACCGTCGCCGTGCCCGGCGGCGCGGACGAGGTGGTCGCTGCAGCGGTGGCGCGGGGCGTCAACCTCTGGCGCGTCGACGCCGACCACGTCTCGGTCAGCGTCGACGAGACGACCGACCTGCGTCACCTCGAGGCGGTCTGGTCCGCATTCGGTGTCAGTGGGCTCACCGAGGTGGCGCTCGACGCTCCCGAGTGGCCGGCGGCGCTGGTCCGGACGAGTGACTACCTGACCCACCCGGTGTTCCACAGCCACCACAGCGAGACCTCGATGCTGCGCTACCTGCGCCGGCTCTCCGACCGTGACTTCGCGCTCGACCGCGGCATGATCCCGCTGGGGTCCTGCACGATGAAGCTCAACGCGACCACGGAGATGGTCGCGGTGACGTGGCCCGAGTTCGCCCACCTCCACCCGTTCGCCCCGGCCACGCAGACCGAGGGCATCCGCGACCTCATCGGCGAGCTGTCCGACTGGCTGTGCGAGATCACCGGCTACGACGCGGTGTCGCTCCAGCCGAACGCCGGGTCGCAGGGCGAGTTCGCCGGCCTGCTGGCGATCCACGCCTACCACGAGGCCAACGGCCAGTCGCAGCGTCGTGTCTGCCTCATCCCCGCCAGCGCGCACGGCACCAACGCCGCGAGCGCGGTCATGGCCGGCATGAAGGTCGTCGTCGTCCGGACTGCTCCCGGGGGCGACGTCGACATGGACGACCTGAGGGCCAAGGTCGAGCAGCACCGCGACGACCTCGCCGCGATCATGGTGACCTACCCGTCGACGCACGGCGTCTTCGAGGACACCATCACCGAGCTCTGCGGGCTCGTGCACGACGCCGGTGGCCAGGTCTACGTCGACGGGGCCAACCTCAACGCGCTCGTCGGGCTCGCCAAGCCGGGCAAGTTCGGCGCCGACGTGTCGCACCTCAACCTGCACAAGACGTTCTGCATCCCGCACGGTGGCGGCGGCCCCGGCGTCGGTCCGGTCGCCGTGCGGGCCCACCTGGCTCCGCACCTACCCAACCACCCGCTCGCTGAGGAGGCCGGGCCGGTCAGTGGCGTGGGGCCCATCTCGGCAGCGCCGTACGGGTCGGCCAGCATCCTGCCGATCTCGTGGGCCTACGTGCGCCTCATGGGCGGGGCCGGGCTGACCCGCGCGACGCAGGTCGCCGTGCTCAACGCCAACTACATCGCGACCCGGCTGCGTGAGCACTACCCGGTGCTCTACTCCGGTCACGACGGCATCGTGGCGCACGAGTGCATCCTCGACCTGCGCGACCTCACCAAGCGCAGCGGCGTGACGGTGGACGACGTCGCCAAGCGCCTCATCGACTACGGGTTCCACGCGCCGACGATGTCGTTCCCCGTCGCCGGGACGCTCATGGTGGAGCCCACCGAGAGCGAGGACCGGTACGAGATCGACCGGTTCTGCGACGCCATGATCGCCATCCGTGAGGAGATCGCGGCCGTCGAGTCGGGCGAGGTGCCGGTCGCGGACAGCATGCTGCGCAACGCGCCGCACACGGCCAAGGCGCTGGCCGGCAAGTGGGAGTACCCGTACGACCGCGGAGATGCGGCGTTCCCCGTCGGGGTCGCACCGGCCGACAAGTACTGGCCGCCGGTGGGTCGCATCGACGGCGCGTTCGGGGACCGCAACCTGGTGTGCAGCTGCCCGCCGCCGGAGGCCTTCGAGAGCTGAGGGCTACGCGGCGGGGGTGGCCTCGTCGGTCGTGCGCACCTGGACGGTCGAGCCGCGCTCGGACTTGGAGACCACCACCTGGTGGGGGATCCGGGTCCGCAGCTCGGCGACGTGGCTGACCACGCCGACGGCCCGGCCACCCTCACGCAACCCGTCGAGCACGGTCATGACCTGCTCGAGGCTCTCGTCGTCGAGCGTGCCGAACCCCTCGTCGACGAACAGCGTCTGCAGGTCGAACCCGCCGGACTCCTCGCGGACGGCGTCGGCGAGCCCGAGGGCGAGGGCGAGGGAGGCCATGAAGGACTCACCGCCGGAGAGGGACGACGTCGCGCGGGTCTGCCCGGTCCACTGGTCGAGCACCTCGAGCCCGAGACCGCTGCGAGCGCGGCGGGCTGCCAGGCCGTCGGTGTGTCGCAGCAGGTAGCGTCCGTCGCCCATCGTCGCGAGCCTCTCGTTGGCCAGGGCTGCGACCTTGTCGAGGCGTGCGGCGAGGACGAACGCCGACAGCCGCATCCGCAGGGTGTTGGACCCGGAGGTGCCCCCGATGGTGTCGGCGAGCTCGCGCAGGGTGTCGTGACGCACGAGGGCGTCACCCAGTCGCTCGCACCGGGCGGTGAGCGTTCGGCGGCTGCGTTGGACGTTGGCCAGGACCGCCCGCGCCATCGTGTCGGCGGAGGCGGTGGCCTGAGCCGCGTCACCCGAGGCGACCTCTGCAGCCGCGAGCGCCGCGAGGTCTGGGGAGGGTGCCTCGAGCGCGGCAGCGACTGCGGGCTCGGCGAGGGTTGCCGTGGCGACCGCGTGGGCCGAGTCGTGCTCCTTGACCTTGGCCCTGAGCTCGGCGACCTCGGACTCGGCCACCAGCGCAGCCCTGGCATGGTCGAGCGACTCGAAGCCGTGGTCGTGCAGGGCGCGCATCACCTCGGCGTCAGCCGCCTCGTGCTCGGTGGCGCGCTCGTGCTGGCGGGTCAGGGCTGAGACCAACACGGTCAGCCGGTCGTGGACCCGGTCGTGGAGGGCCGACATCTCGGCAAGTGGCAGGGGGCGTCCGTCGCCGGTCCCGTCATCGCCCCCCGCACCGGCCGCGAGGCACGGGCACGAGAAACGGTGCTCGGCGACGGCGGCGGCAACGGCGAGGTCCGCGGACTCCAGCTGCCTGAGGAGCTCGGTGATCGCCGTCATGGTGAAGGCGTGCTTCTCGGTGAGCCCGATGGCCCGCGTGTCGGCCTGGGCGACGACTGCCTGGGCTGCGGCCAATTCGCCACGCAGGGACTCGACCCGGTCGGCGAGGGCCGTCGCCCCCTCGAGCGCGGTGCGGGCGTGCTCCATGGCCGCGAGGAGGGCCGCCGCGTCGCGAGGCTCGCCCTCGAGCTCGTCGGAGCGTTGGGCGATGCCGGCCTCGAGCCCGGCGACGGCGAGCTGGTGCTGGGTGCGCGCCGACTCGGCCGCCCGCCACGCGACCTCGGCTGCGGCGACGTYGTCGGCGGAGACGAGCCGGCCTGACTCCGCTGGGGCCGGGTGCTCGTGGCCRCCACAGACGGGGCACGGCTCGCCCTCGGACAGGCGGGTGGCGAGCTCGCCGGCCATGCCCTCGAAGCGTGCGTCACGCAGGTCCTGGTAGACCTCGCGGAGGTCCTGCTCGTGCGACCGCGCCTGGGTGAGCAGGGCTTGGTGCTGGTCGAGCGAGGCCAGCGCGGCGTCCTGGGCGGTCCGCTGCCGGTGCAGGCCTCGGACGCGCTCGAGCTCGGCTCCCAGACCGGGGAGCTCGGAGGCAGCGGCCGACGCCGCCGCAAGGACTGTCACGGCGCGCTCCGCGCGGGCCGCCGCCAGCTCGCGCTCGGGCTCGCACCGACTGAGCTCGTCGGCGAGCTGGTCGACCTGCGCCCTCAGTGCCGTGAGCTCACCACGGCGCCGGCGCGCCTCCCGCGAGACCTGCTCGGCCTCGACCAGGCCCACCCGGGTGCTCTCAAGGTCGTCGAGGGCACGACGGACCGCACCCGGGTCGTCGCGGTCGAGCCCGATGTTGGAGACGTCGGCCCAGCCAGCCGCCACCGCCTCACGGGCTCTCGCCAGGGCGGTGGCGGACCGCTCGAAGGCCTTGAGCTCACCCGCGACCGCGGCCGCCCGGTGCGCGGCGTCGAGACGTGCCACCGTCGCCCGGTGGGCCGCGGTGTCCTGCTCGAGACGAGCAAGGTGCTGCGCGGCGGCGCGTCCGCGCGTCTGCAGGGCCACCAGCTCGCGCCCGGCCACGTGGGCGGCGGTGGCCGCGGCGTCGGCCAGCTTGGCCGCGTCGTGGGCCGACAGGGCAGCGACGGCGGCGGCCTGGGCGGCGCTCTCGACTCGCTCCAGGGCGCCAGGCAGGTCCGCGGGCACCTGCTCGGCCCACGGGGGAAGGTCGTCGTCAAGCGAGGACGGGGACGCGGCGAGGTGCTCGCCGAGCACCGTGAGCTCGGCCTGGAGTCCTCGTCGCTCGTCGTCCAGGGTCGTGGCCGCCGTCTTGCGTTGCTCGGCGAACCAGTCCTCGATGCCGACGTACCCGGCCACGTCGAAGAGTCGCTCGAGCAGACCCCGGCGCTCCTCGGGCGTCGCCCGAAGGAAGGCCGCGAAGTCCCCCTGCGGAAGCAGGACGACCTTGCTGAACTGCTCGAGGCCCATGCCCAGGACGTCGTCGACCACCTCGGCGATCTCGTCGTGGCGGGTCGAGACCGCCTGCCACGCCCCGCGGCGTTGCTCGAACAGCAGGGCCTTGGCAGGGACCGACACGGGCTTGCCGCCGACCCGCTTGGACGGACGGACGAACTCCGGCGACCGCTCGAGGCGCAGCCGGCGGCCGGCGGCCGTCAGGTCGAGGGTGACGAGGGGAACGGCGCCCGCGTCGGCGTGGTCGCTGCGCAACCCCTTCTTCGTGCGGGCGCCGGGGACGTCGGCATACAGGGCGAAGCAGATCGCGTCGAGCAGGCTGGTCTTGCCCGCCCCGGTGGCGCCGCGGATCAGGAACAGGCCGCCGTGGGACACCGCGTCGAGGTCGACCTCGACGGTGCCGGCAAACGGGCCGAAGGCGGTGACGGAGAGCCGGTGGAGCCTCATGCCGCGCCCTCGTGGGCGTCCGTCGACCCCTCGCCCGAGGTGGACCCGCGCGTGGCGAGCCCCTCGTCGTCGCGCGAGGCGCCCCCGAGGCGAACCGCCTCGACGGCATCGGCGAGCAGGTCGCGCTCGGCGGGCGTGGCGGCATACCCCCCGCGGACGTGGCCGAGAAAGTCACAGCAGACGTCGAGCGGCCGCTCGGTCACGCTGCGGAGGGCGTAGGACCGGACGGGCACGGCAGCACCCTGCGGGTCGAACTGGAGCACCAGGGTGTGCGCGAACCGGCGGCGGAGCTGCTCCATGGCACCCAGCGGACGCACCGGGTCGGTCAGGGTGATCTGGCAGTAGGACCGCTCGTGGACGGTCAGCGTCGGATCGAGCAGCAGGGCGTCGAGGTCGCCGCGCAGGACGGCGAGCGGCCGCTGCACGGGCGCGTCGATGCCCTCGACCCGCACTCCCTGGCTGTCGAGGTCCACCAGCCACGAGCCCTTGGTGTGGCCGTGCTCGCTGAACGACAGGGCGACCGGCGAGCCGCTGTAGCGGACGGTCTCGGTCACGCGCTGGCGACCATGGAGGTGACCCAGCGCGACGTAGTCGGCACCGTCGAACGTCGAGGGGTGGACCGCGCTCACCCCACCGACCGAGATGTCACGCTCGGAGTCGCTGGTGGCGCCGCCGGTGACGAAGGCATGCCCCATCACGACGCTCGGCAGGCCCCGCGCGGCGGTGTCGGCCCGGACCCGGGCCATCGCGGCGGCCAGCACCCCCGCGTGGGTGCGGTCGGTGGCACCGAGCGGCTCGGCGGCCACCGACGGCTCGAGGTAGGGAAGGGGGTGGACCGCGACGCCCTTGACGACCACGGGCGTGCCGACGGCATCGACGGAGGACCGGATGTGCAGCCCGCTGCGGGCCAGCAGCTCGCTGGCGAACCCGAGCCGGATGGCGGAGTCGTGGTTGCCGCTCGACAGGACGACCACGGCGCCGGCGTCGACGATGCGCGTGACGGCCTCGGACAGCAGGTGCACGGTGTCGGGCGCAGGCAGCGCGCGGTCGTAGATGTCTCCGGACACCAGCACGGCGTCCACGGACTCGGTGCGCACCACGTCGACCACGTGCTCGACGAAGGCCGCCTGGGCGTCGAGCAGCCCCACCTGGTGGAACGAACGCCCCAGGTGCCAGTCGGAGGTGTGGAGGAACCGCACCCCTGCAGGCTAGGAGGCGGCGCCGACAGCCGTTGGCAGGCGCGCCCTGCACGTGGTTAGGTCATCCCAGCGTTGGGTCATCCCGGCGTGAGGTCGGTGCAGCCCTGGTCCACCCCGGGGCCGGGCCATCCGCACCAGGCGCCAGGACGGCATCCGGATCCGCAGCCGAGGGAGGTTCCGTGGGCGAAGAGGTCAACGCTCAGAGCTATACGCGCGAGCAGCGTCAGAGGTACCGCGAGAAGGTGCGGCAGAACCTCGACGTGTTCGAGCGGATGCTCAGCCAGAGCGTGTTCGAGTTCGACCGCCCGATGACCGGGATGGAGATCGAGCTCAACCTCGTCGACGAGACCTACCGGCCCAAGTTCGCCAACGCCGAGGTGCTCGAGGAGATCGCCGACCCCGGCTACCAGACCGAGCTGGCGCGCTACAACATCGAGCTCAACGTCCCACCGCGGCCGTTGCCCGGCGACGCGGCGATCGAGCTCGAGGACGAGATGCGCAAGTCGCTCAACGCGGCCAGCGCGGCTGCCGAGAAGCGGGGCGCCCACATCGTCGCCGTCGGCATCCTGCCGACGATCATGCCCGAGCACTTCGAGGGCGACTGGATCAGCGCGAACAACCGCTACACCGCCCTCAACGACTCGATCTTCTACGCCCGAGGTGAGGACATCTACCTCGACATCGAGGGTCCGACGGGCGAGCGCGTCGCGACCTACTGCGACTCGATCGCCCCGGAGTCCGCCTGCACGAGCGTGCAGCTGCACCTGCAGGTCGCACCGACGGACTTCGCGGCGCACTGGAACGCCGCGCAGTCCCTCGTGGCCCCCCAGATCGCCCTGGCGGCCAACAGCCCGTTCTTCTTCGGCAAGCGGCTGCACGCCGAGACCCGGATCGAGCTGTTCAGCCAGGCGACCGACACCCGCAGCATCGAGCTCAAGAACCAGGCGGTCCGTCCGCGCGTGTTCTTCGGCGAGCGCTGGATCACCTCGATCTTCGACCTGTTCGAGGAGAACGTCCGGTACTTCCCGGCGCTGCTGGCCGAGGTCAGCGACGAGGACCCCGTGGCCAAGCTCGAGGCCGGCGAGGCGCCGAGCCTGGCCGAGCTGCGGCTGCACAACGGCACCGTCTACCGGTGGAACCGCCCCATCTACGACGTCGTGGACGGCACGCCGCACCTGCGGGTCGAGAACCGCGTGCTGCCGGCCGGTCCGACCCTGGTCGACGTGCTCGCCAACGCGGCCTTCTACTACGGCGTCATCCGCAAGCTCGCGGCCGACGACCGTCCCGTGTGGACCAAGATGAGCTTCGCGGTGGCCGAGCAGAACTTCCGCAACGCCGCCAAGGACGGCATCGACGCCCGGCTCTACTGGCCGGGCTTCGGCGAGGTCGGCGCCGACGAGCTCGTGCTGCGCCACCTGCTGCCGCTGGCCCACCAGGGGCTCGAGGAGTGGGGCGTGTCCGCGGCGGTGCGTGATCGCTACCTGTCGGTCATCGAGGGGCGTTGCAAGTCGGGCAGCAACGGCGCGACCTGGCAGACCGACGCCGTGGCCGTGCTCGAGCGCCGTGGCCTCGACCGCCAGAGCGCGCTCGCTGCGATGCTCGAGCTGTACGCAGGGCACATGCACAGCAACGAACCCGTCCACACCTGGCCGCTCCCCTAGAGGCGAGGTGTGTGGCGCGGTGACCGCGCGCCATACCTGCCCCTATGCTCTGGGGGCGTGGGGGGGACGACGTTTCGCGCGGTCGGGGACGCGGGTGCGGTGATCGCGCGCGCCGGGCAGCTGCTGTGGCGGCACTGGCCGATCGTCACCGTGATCTACCTGCTCGGCGCCGCGGCCCACAACGGGCTGCTGTGGTTCTGCGTCTGGCTCAGCGAGGACCACTCGACCGCTGCGGCGTTCGTCCTGCCGCTCGTGCCGATGGCCACCCTGACCGCGCTCATCCTGGCGCTGCGCGAGCTCACTCCCAGCCTGGCCCACATCCGCCCGCCTGCGGTGAGCCGCCTCACGCTGCTCGCGAGCGCGTTGGTCCCGTTCCTCACGGTCTACGTGTCCCAGCAGTACCTGCGCGAGGACACCCGGGAGTTCCTCAATGCTGCCACCAGTGACGAGTTCCTGGAGCGCAGCGGTGGCTTCGGCCCCGGCACGTTCAACGCTGACCGCACCAACATCGCCAGCGGGGTCGCCCTCGTCGGCATCGTGGCCGGGGCACTGCTCGTGCGCTGGCTGCTGGACCGGTTCGACCTGCCGCAGAAGGCCGCCGGCTGGGGGCTGTTCGCGGCCTACGTCGAGGTCCTGTGGGTCTGGATCCTCGCCAAGCGGCTCGCCAACTTCACCGGTGAGGTGGAGGCCTGGGTGCGCACCCGTCGGCTGTCCCACTGGCTGCTGGACCGGTGGGGTGACCTCATCGATGCGCTGGGCCCCCTGGGACGGCCGGTGGAGGTTGTCGGTCAGTGGTTCTGGGGAGCCATCGGTCAGGCCGACGCGATCATCGTGGTGCCGATCGCGTGGCTCACTGTCGGGGCCGTTGTGTACGGCCGCAGGCTCGAGCCGCGCCAGCCTCGGACCCCCGTCGCGGTAGAGCGCCCCGAGACCCCGTGGCGGCGTGGCGTGACCCGGCTGCCGGCTCCCGTCCGCCGGGCCGGGCACGAGGCGACAGCGAGCTTCCGTGGTCGCTTCTCCGCGCTGGGCAACGGGATCAGACTCCTCGCGGTCGCCGGTCTCGCACCGATGTTGTTGTTCTGCCTCGTGTTCCTGCTCAGCAGGCAGGTCGAGGTCGGGGTCTCGGAGCTGCTGCGCCTCGCCGTGGGGCCGCGGGACTTCCGCGACGCGCTCACCCTCGCGCCCTATCTCTCGGTGATCAGTCGTGGGGCCTACACCGTCGTGCTCGTGGCGCTGCTGGGCGCGGCGATCGACCGCATTCTCGGTCACCTGGACGGTGACGAGCCGGTGATCGAGCCTGCCGATGGTCAGCCCGTGGGCACGTCGAACTCCGCGTAGAGCGGGGTGTCGAACCAGACGCGGACGTCCGCCGGTCGGACGTGGGCCGGGAGGAGCAGGTGGTAGCGGCGGTCGTACTCCGCAGGCCGGGGGTCGAACGCCTGCTCGGGACCATCGGCCGAGATCGCCGGCAGGGGGCCGGCCGCCCCGGGTGGTGTGCAGCTGGGGAAGTCGAGGACGTCGTCCACCGCGTCGCCGAAACCCGGGCTGTACTGACGCCCCTCGGCGTCCCTCACCTGGACCTGGCAGGCGCCGAGGACCGTCGCGGGGTCGGTAGCGAAGTGCAGGGTGAGCCGCCACAGGGTCTGTCCGTCGGGCACCGTCGCCGGCAGCGTCTTCGCGTCTGCGGATTCCTGGTAGTCCTCGACCGGTGCGAGCGAGACGAAGCGCATCGTCACGTCCCGACGGTGGGTGCCCTTGGCGTCGTCGAGGGTGTCGCTGAGCTGCACCGAGCGGTCCGCAGCAGCGGTCAGCCGCTCGTGCGGGAAGGTCGGCCACCACCGGTCGACGAGGCGCTGGCTCGAGGCGCCCATCGCCAGCACCAGGGCGAACGGGAGGGCCGCCACGGTGAGGAGCGTCCGACGGCTGGGGCGGCTCACGACGTGGCCTTCGGCATGACGAGCTCGACGGGAGTCGTGCGGGCCTTCCAGGAGGCCACCTGGTCGGCGGTGATGCCTAGGTCGACCACCGCCATGTCGTCGCCGCGCTGGTCGTTGAGGTTGCTGGTCAGCGCCAGGTGCGCGCCGGCCAGCGCCGCAGGGTCGGCCTCGAAGGCGACCAGGCAGTGCCCCGGGATGCCGGGGTTGACGACCTCGCACTCCACGACGTTGCGGGTTCCGGCCGTCAGGACCCGGCCCTGACCGTCCCGCAGCTCGGCGTAGGCGAGGGCGGACCTGTCCAGCCGCGCGGTGAAGTCCACGTGCGCGGTGACCCAGAGCCCGGGGGAGAGCATCGCCTGGGTGGTGGTCGCGAGCTGGCGGGCTCCTTCGACCTCGGTGACTCGCAGGTCTCCGTACCGGAGGTGGACCTCGCGGTCGAGGGTGCTCTGCCGTTCGAAGGCGCGGACGGGCGAGGGTTCGTCGGGCAGCCACTCCGTCACCACCCGCCCGACCGACAGCGCGGCGAGCACGAGTGCTCCGGCACCGAGCTGGGCGCGGTTGGGGCGGGGCAGCCTCATGAGGCCGCCACCTTCTCGTAGGGCATGGCGGTGAACGTGCCCACCGCCGCACGCGTCGGGTCGCGCCAGTCGTAGGTGTCGTCGATGCTCGCCTGGCGGAAGGTGTGGCTGTAGGCAGCGACGCGCACCGACGTGGGGACCGGCTGGCCGGGCGCCTGCCGCCAGACGAACGCGAGGGTGTAGGTCAGGCCCGGGGCCAGGTCGCCCATCGGCTCGGCGTCGTCGGCCACCAGGATGGTGTCGGGGCGCAGGTCGTTGCTGGACGGCTCCGGGTCCTTGCCGAAGGGCCGCGTCACACCGGGCACCTGCTCGATCCGCAGGAGGTCGCGCAGGGCGTCGTCCATCGGGACGGACCGCTTCGCGTCGGTGCCGGTCACCGTGGCGAAGACGACGACGTAGCGCCCGTCGATCTTCCCCGCTTGCGCCACGCCCAGGTCGCTGCCGTACCGCACCTTGGTGACGCTCAGGCGCACGGGCGCGACGTCCCGCTCCACCCCGGGTACGAGGGAGGGGGTCGCCGCGGCCTCCTGCGCGCGGAGCCCGCCGAACGGAAAGGAGGCGGCGAGGACCAGCAGGAAGGCGCCGAGCAGCCACTGGCGCACCGTCAGGGTGCCCAACCACCCCCGCGCCCTGCCCCACCAGCCGGCCGGCTCCAGCCCCTGCGTCCCCACGGGCGCCAATGCTAGCGGTGTCGTTCCCGGGCGCTACCCTGTTGGTACACCTTGACGCCCTTGACGCTCACGGCGCCGACGGGGACGACCAGCAGGAGGATCGATGCAACCACGGACCCGCACCACCACGGCGGCCGACGCGCTCGCCGAGGCCGTGCGCACCCGGGTGGAGGAGCGCGCCGCCGAGCTGGCGGCCCAGGGCCGACGTCTCGACCTCGGTGACGTCGACGCGCTCGCCGACCGGATGCTGGCGGCCCTGCCGACCGTGCACCCGCTCGACCAGCCGCTCGGTCCGTTCTACGACACGGCCGGACTCGTGGCCTGGCTCGGCATCTCGCGGCAGGCGCTCTTCGACCGCGTGCGCCGGGGCACCGTCCTGGCCTGCCGCACCGCGGACGGTCACCTCGTCTACCCGTCGTTGCAGTTCGGCCGCAACGGCGCAGTCCGACCGGGCGTGCAGGATGCAGTGGGGGCGTTCGTCCGCAAGGGAGCCGACGGCTGGTCGATCGGCGCGTGGCTGACGACCCCGTCGCCCGTCTTCGACGGCCACAGCGCGGTCGACTACCTCGTCGTCCACAGATCCTCCCCGACCTCGGTGGCCCGAGTCGCCGCGGCAGCGGCGGCCGACGCGACCCAGTGGGCCGCATGACGGCTCGGGAACGCACCGCCCTCGGGCCTCCGCCAGCCTCCCTGGCCGGCTTCCCGGCATACGCCGTAGGTGTGGCGACCGACGTGTTCCGCGCCCACGGGCGCGGGCTCGGCCCGTGGTGGTTCGGCAACGACGGCTCGGGCAGGTTCGACCTGACGACGCCCCGAGGCACCTGTTACCTCGCGCTCGACCCACTGAGCGCGTTGCGCGAGCGGCTCGGTCCGGTGCTGGGGGGCTCGCAGGCGGTCCCGGAGAGCCTCCTGGACGAGACGGTCGTCTCGCGGCTGCACCTGGCGGCGGCGCGCGACGTGGCCGACGCGCAGGCCGCGGGCGCGGCCGCGTTCGGCGTGACCCGCGAGCTCGAGTCGATGGTGCCGTATGCCGTGCCCCAGGCCTGGGGGCGCGCCTTCGACGAGGCCGGGTTCGGAGGAGTGCGCTACGGCCCGCGGTTCACCCCGGGGGACTCGAGCGCACTCGCGATCTTCGACGCCGAGGGCGCTGCGGAATGGCCCGTCGATCCCGATCCCGTTCCGGCGCACCAGGTTCCCGGCGCACCCGCGGCCCTGCCGCGACCCCGGCGCAGCGACCTGACCGTGGTGCGACCCCCGCGCACGAGGACGGCGCGAGACTGACCGGTCAGTGTCCGGTGACGGCTGGCCCGTGGTTCCACACGCGGATGGCGGGTTGCTCGCGCTCGAACTGGAGCACGCTGACCGAACCCGCGTCGAGGAGCAGCTGGGCACCCATCCGCGGCCCCTGCCGCAGGAACACCGTCGTCAGCACGCGCAGGCAGTGCCCGTGGCCCACCAGGGCCACATCGCCGTGCGCCATCGCGGCGAGTGCGCGGCGCACGACCCGCGACGCCCGGGCGGCGACCTCCTCGACGGTCTCGCCCGGCGTCTGGCCTGCGGGTACCCCGTGCTGGAAGACGGTCCAGTCGTAGCCCAGGTCGGCGCGGATCTGCGCAGTCGTGAGCCCTTCGTACCCGCCGTAGTCCCACTCCAGCAGGTCGTCGTCGACCTCGGGCGTGAGACCAGCGAGCTCGGCGGTCCGCCGTGCCCGCTCCAGCGGCGAGGAGAGCACGAGACCGAAGTGGTACCCCGTGAGCAGGGCGCCGCACGCCTTGGCCAGCTCCTCGCCGTGGGACGTCAGCGGGATGTCGGTGCGGCCGGTGTGCTGCCCAGAGACCGACCACTCGGTCTCGCCGTGGCGCAGCAGGACCAGCTTGCCGCTGGGGGTGGTGGGAGTCGCACTCACGGGCCTCAGTGTGTCTGACAGAGTGACGTCATGCGACTGCGGTACCAGCTGCTCAACGTCTTCGCGCGACCAGGGGACCCGTTCTCCGGCAACCCCCTGTGCGTCTTCGAGGACGGCAGCGGGCTGTCGGACGAGCAGATGCAGGGGCTGGCGCGACAGTTCAACCTGGCCGAGACGACCTTCCTGGTGCCGCCCGTCGACGGGGCCGGCGCAGGCGTCCGCATCTTCACCACGACCTTCGAGATGCCGTTCGCGGGGCACCCGACGCTCGGGACGGCGCACGTCGCGCGATCGCTGCGGGACCTCGGCGACTCGCTCAGCCTGTCGATGCCGGCCGGCGTCATCCCCGTCGAGGCCGACGGGGACCACTGGACCCTCACTGCCAACCAGGGCCGGATCGAGGCAGAGCTCCCGGTGGACGAGGTCGCCGCGGCCCTCGGACTCGCCGCCGGCGACCTGGTTGGTCCGGTGCAGGTGGTCAGCGTGGGCACCCCGCAGGTCATCGCGCAGGCAGCGACGGTCGATGCCGTCCGGCGCGCCCGGGTGCGGCCCGAGCTGCTGGCCGGGTATGCCGCGATGGGAGAGCGGGGTGGCGAGACCTTGATGTACCTGTGGGCACGGACGGGTGACGGGAGCCTCGAGGCCCGGGCGCTCATCAGCGACGGCGCGTCGGTGTCCGAGGACGCCGCGACCGGGTCCGCCTGTTCCAACCTCGGGGCCTGGCTGGCGGCCCAGGGGACGTCGGGGGAGTGGCTCGTCCACCAGGGCCAGCCCGTCCAGCGACCCTCCGAGCTGCGGCTGGAAGTCGGCGCGACCGGGCGGGTGCGCGTCGGCGGGCTCGTGCGCGACGTCGGCGCAGGGGAGGTCGAGCTCTGATGGGCAGGTTCGTCGTCTTCCTGCGGGCAGTCAACGTCGGCAAGCGACAGCTGCGGATGGCTGAGGCACGAAAAACGTTGGAGGACAGTGGTTTTGCCGACGTCGAGTCGCACATCCAGACCGGCAACCTCCTGATCTCGACGCCGCTGCGCAGCGCCGCGAAGGTCGAGGCCGCGGTGAGCTCGTGCCTGGGGGCGCATGCCGGCTTCGACATCGTCACGATGGCGCGCACCCCCAAGGACCTCACGGAGCTCGTCAAGGCCGTCGACGGCATACCCGAGGTGTTCGACGGCTCGCGGCGCTATGTCTCGTTCCTCGCAGCGGCGCCCACCGCGGCGGCGAAGGCCGCGCTGGAGGCGTGGGACGACGGTGACGAGCGCGCGTTCGTGATCGGCAAGCACGTGCTGCTCGAGATGGGGGTGTCGTTCGCCGAGGCCAAGCTCGGGAATGCCCTGCTGGAGAAGCTTGCTGGAGTGGATGGAACAGCCCGCAACCTGACCGTGGTGCGGGCCCTCGCAGAGAAATGGGGAGCTTGATGGCGCAGGAGACGACAGGCGGCACCGGTACCGGTCACCGCTCGATCAGCATGACGCGGGTCGAGAAGGGGCTGTACGAGGTGACCAACGTTCGGGGCGGCACGATGCTCCTGGGCGGGGGAGGGGAGTCGACCCACTTCACCCCCGTCGAGCTGTTGCTCGCGGCCATCGCCGGCTGCAGCGCCACCGACGTCGACTTCATCACCACCAAGCGCGTCCAGCCGACGTCGTTCACCGTCACGGGCGAGGGGGAGAAGCTCCGCGACGAGACCGGCAACCACATGGGCGGGCTGCGCGTGGAGTTCTCGGTGACCTTCCCCGAGGGCGCCGACGGCGACCGGGCCCGCGAGATGCTGCCCAAGGCGATCGCGATGTCCCACGACCGGCTCTGCACGGTCACCCGCACGGTGGTGCTGGGCACCCCGATCTGGTCGGGTCAGGCTGACGAGGGCTAGCCGCCTGCCGTTCAGCCGACCCTGTCGCGCGCTGCCCGGAAGGCCGCCACGCAGGCCCGGACGTCGTCCTCGGAGTGGCCCGCGGACAGCTGCACGCGGATGCGCGCCTTGCCCTGCGGGACCACGGGGTACGAGAAGGCGATGACGTAGACACCCTCGTCGAGCATCGCATCGGCGATCTGCGCCGCCTGCCGGGCGCCGTCCTCACCGGGGAACATCACCGGGGTGATCGCGTGCTCGCCGGCCAGCAGGTCGAAGCCGGCCTCGGTCATCAGCTCGCGGAACAGCACCGTGTTGGCGCGCAGCCGAGCACGTCCCGCGTTCGAGCCCGCGGCGATCTCGAGGGCCTTGAGCGAGCCCGCGGCGACGGTCGGGGCGACCGCGTTGGAGAACAGGTAGGGGCGCGACCGCTGGCGCAGCAGGTCGACGATCTCGCGGTGGGCGCTGACGTAGCCGCCGGACGCGCCGCCCAGCGCCTTGCCGAGGGTGCCGGTGATGATGTCGACCCGGTCCATGACGCCGAACCGCTCGGGCGTGCCACGGCCCCCATCACCGACGAACCCGACCGCGTGGCTGTCGTCGACCATGACCAGCGCCCCGAACTCGTCGGCGAGGTCGCAGATCTGGTCGAGCGGCGCGAGGTAGCCGTCCATCGAGAAGACCCCGTCGGTGACGACCACGGTCCGGCGGGCACCGCCCGCCCGCGCCGCCTCGAGCTGGTCGCGCAGGTCGGCCATGTCGGCGTTCTTGTAGCGCAGGCGCCGGGCCTTGGAGAGCCGCACGCCGTCGATGATCGAGGCGTGGTTGAGCTCGTCGGAGATGATCGCGTCCTCGGCCCCGAAGAGCACCTCGAACACGCCACCGTTGGCGTCGAAGCAGGACGAGTAGAGGATCGTGTCCTCCATCTGCAGGAACTCGGAGATGGCGCCCTCGAGCCGCTTGTGCAGCTCCTGCGTGCCGCAGATGAACCGCACGCTGGCCATCCCGAAGCCCCAGTCCCGCAGCGCCTGCGCAGCCGCGGCCTCGACGTCGGGGTGATTGGCCAGGCCCAGGTAGTTGTTGGCGCAGAAGTTCAGAGCCTCGGATGTCTGGTGGGGTGACCGTGACGTGGTGATGTGGGCGGCCTGGGGTGAGGTCAGCTCGCGCTCTCGCTTGTAGAGCCCGGCGTCCTCGATCTCCTGCAGGGCGGTCGCGAGCTCGTCCTTGACGGTGCCGTACATGACGCTCCTTCAGCTCCAGTCCATGATGACCTTGCCGCACTGGCCCGACCGGGCCGCGGCGAACGCGTCCTGCCACTGCTCGGCAGGCAGGCGGTGGGTGATCACCGAGGCGATCCGGTCGCGCAGCACGGGTGAGTTGCCGAGCATCGAGCTCATGGCGTACCAGGTGTCGTACATCTCGCGTCCGTAGATGCCCTTGATGGTGATCATGTGGGTGATCACCCGGCCCCAGTCGATGGGGAAGGGGTCCTTGGGCAGGCCCAGCATCGCGACCCGGCCGCCGTGGTTCATGTGCGCCAGCATGTCCTCGACCGCGCTCGGGACACCGGACATCTCGAGCCCGATGTCGAAGCCCTCCTTCATCCCGAGGGACTTCATGGCGGCGCCCAGGTCGGAGGTGCCGGCGTTGACGACGAGGTCCGCCCCGGCGTCCTTGGCCAGCCGGAGCCGGTAGTCGCTCAGGTCGGTGACGACGACGTGCCGTGCCCCCACGTGGCGTGCCAGCGCGGCCGCCATGACGCCGATCGGCCCCGCGCCGGTGATGACCACGTCCTCGCCTGCCATGGGGAACGAGAGAGCCGTGTGGGTCGCGTTGCCCAGCGGGTCGAACACCGCACCGAGGTCGGGGTCGAGGTCGTCGGGCTGGACCCACACGTTCGACGCCGGGATGACCACGTAGTCGGCGAACGCGCCGTCACGGTTCACGCCGATTCCCTTGGTGTGGATGCACATGTGGCGTCGCCCCGCGCGGCAGTTGCGGCAGGTTCCGCAGACGATGTGCCCCTCACCCGAGGCGCGCTGGCCCACCCGGACCGAGTCGACGTCCTCGCCCACCTCGACGACCTCGCCGTAGAACTCGTGGCCGATGGTCATGGGCGCCTTGACGGTCGAGGCCGCCCAGTCGTCCCACTGCTCGAGGTGCAGGTCGGTGCCGCAGAGCCCCGCCCGCAGGACGCGGATCTTGACGTCGGTGGGACCGGGCTGCGGCTCGGGGACGTCCTTGAGCTCGAGACCGGGTCCGGCATGGGTCTTCACGAGTGCGCGCACGCCGAACAACATAGTCGCCCGGTGGAGGGGGCAGGCTGGGGGAGGGGGCAGGTGTGCCGCGTGGTCCGCCCGCGTGCGGGCGTGCCGCAACCACGCGGCATACAGTCACCACATGGCTCGCTATCTCGACGTCCACCCCGTTGACCCGCAGCCGCGGGCGGTGGGCCAGGTGGTGCAGCTGATCCGCGACGGGGGACTGGTGGCCTACCCGACCGACTCCGGCTACGCGCTCGGCTGTGCGCTGGGCAACCAGGACGGCAAGGAGCGCATCGTGCGCATCCGGCACCTCGACGACAAGCACCACTTCACCCTGGTCTGCGCCGACTTCGCCCAGCTGGGGCAGCTGGTGCACATCGACAACTCGGTGTTCCGGGCGATCAAGGCGGCGACTCCCGGGCCGTACACGTTCATCCTGCCGGCCACCAAGGAGGTGCCTCGGCGGCTGCTGCACCCGAAGAAGAAGACCGTGGGCGTGCGGATCCCCGACCACCGGGTCGTGCAGGCGCTCCTGGCCGAGCTGGGGGAGCCCATCCTGTCGAGCACGCTGATCCTGCCTGGGGAGACCGACCCGATGACCGAGGGCTGGCTGGTCAAGGAGGAGCTCGACCACCAGGTCGAAGCCGTGGTCGACTCCGACTGCGGCTCGGAGCCGACGACCGTCATCGACTTCTCCGACGGTGCGCCCGAGGTCGTCAGGGTCGGCGCGGGCGACCCCTCACCCTTCTCCTAGCCCCCAGGCGCCGCCGCGGGGGAGCGGCGCGCGACCCCTCACATCTCTTCGTGGGTGTCTGGGTCGCCCCCGAAGAGCCGGCCGTCGGGCCGCCCCAGCGCGGTGATGGCGTCCAGCTGCTCGGCGCTCAGCTCGAATCCGTGGACGTCGAGGTTCTCGCGCTGCCGCTGCGGCGTCGCCGACTTGGGCAGCGGCATAGAGCCCAGCTGCACGTGCCAGCGCAGGATCACCTGGCCGGGGCTGACACCGTGGGCCGCTGCCGCATCGGCGACGGCGGGCTCGTCGAAGGGGGCGCTGCGTTTGCCGAGGGGGCTCCAGGCCTGCGTGCGGATGCCGAGCCGCTCGTGGACGGCCCGCAGGTCGGCCTGCGGGAAGTACGGGTGCAGCTCGACCTGGTTGAGCGCGGGCGTCGCGCCGGTCGCCTCGATGACCCGGTCCAGGTGCACTTCGGTGAAGTTGGAGACCCCGACGGTGGTCACGAGGCCCTCGCGCTGGGCGTCGAGCAGGGCCTCCCAAGCGTGGAGGTACAGGTCGCGGCTCGGGTTCGGCCAGTGGATGAGGCCCACGTCGATGGTGTCGACCCCGAGGCGCTCGGCGGAGTCCCGCAGGGACTGCAGCGCCAGAGCCCTCTCGTGGAACCGGCCCGGGATCTTCGTCGCGATGCGCACGTCCGCACGGTCCAGCCCGGAACGCCGCAGCGCTTCACCGACCTCGCGCTCGTTCTCGTAGTTCACGGCGGTGTCCAGGTAGCGGTAGCCGTTCTCCAGCGCGTGCACCATGGCGTTCACGCCGTCCTCGCCACGCAGCGGATAGGTGCCGAAGCCGATGGCGGGGACCGTGGTGCCGTCAATCAGGGTGTATGCCGTGTGTTCGGGAGCCATGGGACCCACCGTAGGGGAGCCGTCGAGTGGGTCTACGAAATCCACTACATGACATAATGTCGATTATCGGCGTTATTCTGAACCAAGAGCACAAAGAAGGGAAAGGAGCCGGTGCGCTCCTTTCCACTCCCAACGTATAGCGCGGCCGGGGGCTTGCGGCAAGGCCCCGGTCGTGCCGCAGAATCGCTCGCCATGAGCGTGAGCACGAGCGTCTTCGACCTGCCGGAACACCTCGAGGCCAAGGCCGAGCCGGCTCTCGTTGCCGCTGACGAGGAACACCTGGCGGCAATAGCCCGGACCCTCGAGGAGACCGTCGCCGAGCTGTCGGACCGGCTCGACGCGGCGCTCAAGGCACCGGCGGGTCACGGTCAGCAGGCCCTTGAGCGCGACCTGAGGGTGCAGCAGCTCACCACCCGGCTGCGTGCCCTGCGGCGGTTCGGCCTGGACCTGTGCCTGGGCCACGTGGTGGCCGACGACGACCCCGAACCGGTCTACGTCGGGCGGCTGGGCCTCACCGACAGCTCCGGTCGACGGGTGCTGGTCGACTGGCGCTCCCCCGCGGCCGAGCCGTTCTTCGGTGCCACCCACGCCAACCCCATGGGCCTGGCCAGCCGGCGTCGCTACCGCTGGGCCCGCGGTCGCATCAGGGACTACTGGGACGAGGTCTTCACCGACCAGGGGTATGCCGGGCACGCGGCTGCGCTGGACGACCAGTCCGCCTTCGTGGCCAGCCTGGGCGGCATCCGGTCGAGCCGGATGCGCGACGTGCTCGGCACCATCCAGGCCGACCAGGACGCGATCGTCCGCGCAGGGTCACGTGGGGCGCTCGTGGTCGACGGAGGGCCCGGCACCGGGAAGACGGTGGTGGCGCTGCACCGCACGGCCTACCTGCTCTACTCCGACCCGCGGCTGGGTCACCGGCGCGGCGGTGTCCTCTTCGTCGGGCCGCACCGGCCCTACTTGGCCTACGTCTCCGACGTCCTGCCCAGCCTCGGCGAGGAAGGTGTCCAGACCTGCACGCTGCGCGACCTCGTCCCGGAGGGCGGGGCGGCCGGGATCGAGGGTGATCCAGCGGTGGCGGCCCTGAAGTCGTCTGCCGCCTTCGAGCAGGTGATCGAGGCGGCCGTCAGGTTCTACGAGGAGCCGCCGCAGCGGGGAACGACGGTGACGACCCCCTGGGGCGAGGTCTGGCTGGGGCCCGACGACTGGGCTGCCGCCTTCGCGGCCCCCGAGCCCGGGACTCCGCACAACGAAGCGCGGGAGCAGATCTGGGACGAGCTGGTCTCGATGATCGTGGACCTGCACGACGAGGACGTACCGGCAGACCTGCTCCGGACGTCCCTGCGGCACGACCGGGAGCTGCTCGCGCTCCTCAACGCTGCGTGGCCGCTCATCGAGCCGACCGACCTCGTCGCCGACCTGTGGTCCGTGCCTGCGTACCTGAGCAGGTGCGCCCCCTGGCTGGCTGCCGAGGACGTACGCCGGCTGCACCGCGCAGACCCCCAGGCCTGGTCCACGTCCGACCTGCCGCTCCTGGACGCGGCCCGCCACCGCCTCGGCGACCCCGAGGCCTCGCGTCGCAGTCGGCGACGCAACGCGCAGCTCGCGGCCCAGCGAGAGGAGATGAGCAAGGTCGTCGAGCACCTCATCGCCACCGACGACTCCGAGATGCGGCTGATGTCGATGTTGCGCGGCCAGGACCTCAGCGCGGCACTGGTCGACGAGTCCTCTGCGCCGACGGCGGACCCGGACCTGCTGGCGGGGCCCTTCGCGCACGTCGTCGTGGACGAGGCCCAGGAGCTGACCGACGCGCAGTGGCAGATGGTGCTCCGGCGCTGCCCCTCCCGGAGCCTCACCATCGTGGGCGACCGGGCCCAGGCCAGGCATGGCTTCACCGAGTCGTGGCAGGAGCGGCTGGAGCGGATCGGGCTCGACCGGGTGGCCCAGGCGTCCCTGGGCATCAACTACCGGACGCCGCAGGAGGTCATGGCGCACGCCGAGCCGGTGATCCGCGCAGCGCTCCCCGATGCCAACGTCCCGATCTCGATCCGCAGCAACGGCCTTCCCGTCGTGCACGGGTCGGTCAGCGAGCTCGGCTCCATCGTCGAGGCGTGGTTGGCCGCGCACCCCGAGGGGGTCGCCTGCGTCATCGGCGACCCGACCTTCGCGCAGGCGCCGCGGGTCCGCTCGCTGACCCCCGAGCTGTGCAAGGGGCTCGAGTTCGACCTGGTCGTGCTCGTGGACCCTGAGTCGTTCGGGACCGGCGTCGAGGGCGCCGTCGACCGCTATGTCGCGATGACGCGGGCAACCCAGCAGCTCGTCATCCTGACCAGCTGAGCGGACGGCCCCACGGGCCGGCGCACGGCCCCACGGGCCGGCGGACGGCTCAGGAGCCGATGTACGCCGCCAGGTGCTGGCCGGTGAGCGTCGAGCCGTCGGCCACGAGGTCGGCGGGCGTGCCCTCGAAGACGACCTTCCCGCCGTCGTGGCCGGCACCCGGGCCGAGGTCGATGAGCCAGTCGCCGTGCGCCATGACCGCCTGGTGGTGCTCGATGACGATCACCGACTTCCCCGAGTCGACCAGCCGGTCCAGCAGCCCGAGCAGGTTCTCGACGTCGGCCAGGTGCAGTCCGGTGGTCGGCTCGTCAAGGACGTAGACGTCGCCCTTCTCGGCCATCTGGGCGGCCAGCTTGAGTCGCTGCCGCTCTCCCCCGGACAGGGTGGTCAACGGCTGCCCCAGGCTGACATAACCCAGCCCGACGTCCCGCAGCCGGTCGAGGACCTTGTGGGCGGCCGGGGTCTTGGCGTCGCCGTCCCCGAAGAACTCCTCGGCCTCGGACACCGACATCGCCAGGACCTCGCTGATGTTCTTGCCGCCGAACGTGTACTGCAGCACCTGCGCCTGGAAACGCTTGCCCTCACACTCCTCGCAGACCGACTCGACCGTGGCCATGACCCCCAGCTCGGTGAAGATCACGCCAGCGCCGTTGCAGGTCGGGCAGGCTCCCTCGGAGTTGGAGCTGAACAGGGCCGGCTTCACGCCGTTGGCCTTGGCGAACGCCTTGCGGATCGGCTCGAGCAGTCCGGTGTAGGTCGCCGGGTTGCTGCGTCGCGAGCCGCGGATGGCGCCCTGGTCGACCACCACCACGCCATCGCGACCCGCGACCGACCCGTGGATCAGCGAGCTCTTGCCGGAGCCGGCCACGCCGGTGACCACGCACAGGACCCCCAGCGGCACGTCGACATCGACATCGCGCAGGTTGTGGGTCGATGCGCCGCGGACCTCGAGCACCCCGGAGGGCGTGCGGACCGACTCGCGCAGGGTCGCTCGGTCGTCGAGGTGGCGCCCGGTGATGGTGTCACTGCGCCGAAGCCCGTCCACGCTGCCCTCGAAGCAGATCGTGCCGCCGTCGGTGCCGGCTCCCGGGCCGAGGTCGACGACGTGGTCGGCGATGGCGATGGTCTCGGGCTTGTGCTCGACGACGAGCACCGTGTTGCCCTTGTCGCGCAGCTGCAGCAACAGGTCGTTCATCCGCTGGATGTCGTGCGGGTGCAGCCCGATCGTCGGCTCGTCGAAGACGTACGTGACGTCGGTGAGCGAGGACCCGAGGTGCCGGATCATCTTGGTCCGCTGTGCCTCTCCCCCGGACAGGGTGCCGGCCGGCCGGTCCAGCGAGAGGTAGCCCAGGCCGATCTCGGCGAACGAGTCGAGCAGGTGCTGCAGCCCCGTGAGCAGTGGGGCGACCGACGGCTCGTCGAGCCGCCGGACCCACTCCGCGAGGTCGGAGATCTGCAGCTGGCACAGCTCGGCGATGTTCTTGCCGGCGACCCTCGAGGACCGCGCCTCGGGGGTCAGGCGCGTGCCGTCGCACTCGGGGCAGGTCTGGAACGTGATGGCCCGCTCGACGAAGGCGCGGATGTGCGGCTGCATCGCGTCGACGTCCTTGGACAGCATCGACTTCTGGATCTTGGGGATGAGTCCCTCGTAGGTCAGGTTGATGCCCTCGACCTTGATCTTGGTCGGCTCCTTGTAGAGCAGGTCGTGCATCTCCTTCTTCGTGAACTTCACGATCGGCTTGTCCATGTCGAAGCCGGCGCCGGCGAAGATCCGGCCGTACCACCCGTCCATGCTGAAGCCGGGGACGGTCAGCGCACCCTCGCTCAGCGACTTGCTGTCGTCGTACAGCGCCGTGAGGTCGAAGTCGGAGACCGAGCCCATGCCCTCGCACCGGGGACACATGCCGCCGAGGTAGACCACGTCGCGGACGACGTTCTTCTCGACCCGGCCCGAGGCCTTCTCGGTGCTCATCACCCCGCTCGCCTTGCGCGTCGGGACGTTGAACGAGAAGGCGGTCGGGGGGCCGACATGCGGCTTCCCGAGCCGGCTGAACAGGATCCGGAGCATCGCGTTGGCGTCGGTGGCCGTGCCCACCGTGGAGCGGGGGTTGGCGCCCATCCGCTCCTGGTCGACGATGATCGCGGTCGTCAGGCCCTCGAGGCGGTCGACGTCGGGGCGCGAGAGCGAGGGCATGAAGCCCTGGAGGAACGCGCTGTAGGTCTCGTTGATCATCCGCTGCGAGTCCGCCGCGATGGTGCTGAAGACCAGCGAGCTCTTGCCCGAGCCGGAGACCCCGGTGAACACCGTGAGGCGCCGCTTCGGGATCTCGACGCTGATGTCCTTGAGGTTGTTCTCGCGCGCGCCGTGCACGCGGATGAGGTCATGGCTGTCGGCGACGTGCGGCGCCTGCGACGGTGCGTCCTTGCTGGGGGCCATGGGGTTCCTGTCTCCATCCGTGGGGCAGGGGCGCACGCGCGGGCCCCCGTCAGCGACGTTTCCTCGATCTAACCAGTCGCAGTGGCCAGCCCGGAGGGGGCTGACCGGATCCGTCACCGCTGCTGGATGCGCACCATGTTCCCGGCCGGGTCGCGGAAGGCGCAGTCGCGCACGCCGTAGGGCTGGTCCGTCGGCTCCTGGACGACCTCGACGTCCCCCGACTGCACCCGGTCGAACGTCGCGTCGACGTCCTTGGTGGCCAGCAGCACACTGCCGTAGCTCCCCTTGGCCATCATCTCGGTGACGGTGCGGCGCTCGTCGTCGGTGAGACCGGGCGTGGCGGCCGGCGGGTAGAGCACGATCGAGGTGTCCGGCTGGCCCGGCGGGCCGACCGTGATCCAGCGCATGCCCTGGTAGCCGACGTCGGCCCGGACCTCGAAACCGAGCGTGTCGCGGTAGAACGCGACCGCCGCGTCGGGGTCGTCCTGCGGAAGGAAGCTCGAGTAGATGCTGATGTCCATGTCAGGCACAGTAATCAGCGCTCGGCCGCCTGCGCTTCTCGATTCCTGACCGGTCTGGTGACCTGCTTGGCGACGCACGAGGGCATCCCCGCTGTGGCCTGGGCGGCCTCGCGCCGATAGGTGCTGGGCGGCACCCCGACCAGCTCGGTGAACCGGGTGCTGAACGTGCCGAGCGACCCGCAGCCGACCGCGAAGCAGACCTCGGTGACGCTCAGGTCACCGCGTCGCAGCAGGGCCATCGACCGCTCGATGCGCCGGGTCATGAGGTACGAGTACGGGGACTCACCGAACGCCTGCCGGAACTCACGGCTCAGGTGGCCGGCGGACAGGTGCACCCCCCGGGCGAGTGCCTCCACGTCGAGCGGCTGCGCATACTCGCGGTCGATCCGGTCGCGGACTCGCCGGAGCAGGACCAGCATGCGCAGGTCGCGGTCTTCGGTCACGTCGGAATCCTACGGCGGGCGGCCCCTCACGCGCCCTCGGCTCAGGTCGTCCGGGCGCCGCCGACCCTGCTGATGCTCGAGGCCTCGACCTCGTGGCGGCTGAGGGCGACGGACCCGGCCCGGTAGAACCGGCGGTGCAGGCTGCCGACCACCTCGACCACGTCGCCGGGCTGCAACCGTCGGACGCGCTGCCGCGTGCGAGCGGTCCAGCAGCTGACGTCGAGGGTGTCCGCCCGTGCCCTGCCACCACCGCCCGAACCCTTGGACGACCGCGTCGCGACGACGCGCGGCACGACGAGCCGCAGCGACGCCACCACGTCGCCGCTCGGCAGCACCCGCTCCGTCGCCGCCGCGCTGACCCGCCCGACCAGACGCACCTCGTTGACCCACTCCCCCGGTTCACCCATGACGTCGAGCCTGTCGGGCCCGACGACGGGCGACCAGTCCCGCGGTCCCACCTGTGGACGGCACGGAACCCAGCCAGGCCACCTGTGGACGAGGCACTGGCTTCACGCTCCGCTCCGCGTGACAGACTCGCCGCATGGAGCATGCCGGGGTCCTGCGCGCCATCCGTGACGACGACATCGACGACGTGCTCCGCCTCAACCACGACCACGTGGAGCTCCTCTCCCCGCTGGACGCCGGCCGCCTCGCCGAGCTCCGCGGCTGGGCCACTCGCGCAGACGTGATCGTGTGCGACGGCCAGACGGCGGGTTTCGTCCTCGTCTTCGGCCACGGGACCGCCTACGACTCGGACAACTACCGGTGGTTCCACGACCGGTTCGACTCGTTCGACTACCTGGACCGGATCGTCATCGACGACCGCTTCCGCCGACGGGGTCTGGCCAGCGCGGCCTACGACCAGGTCGAGGCCGCGGCGTCACGTTTCGGCCGCCTGACGCTCGAAGTGAATGTAGATCCCCCGAACTGGCCCTCACTGGCGTTCCACGAGTCCCGCGGCTACCGCGAGCTCGGCCAGCGGGGCGAGCCCGGCCACCGGGTCAGCCTGATGGCCAAGGAACTCAGCCGTTAGGGGGAACTCACGCAAAAGCGGGAGCGCAATCGTGACCTTCGCGGTCTAGGGTCGTTGAGGGCTCACGAGAGGGTGTCTCGCTGACAACCCGAGCAACAGTGGGAGTGAACGTGGTCAGGTTCGGCGCAACAGCCGGGCTCGCAACAGCAGCGGCGACGCTGGCGATGCTCGCAGGGGGTGCACCGGCACACGCCTCCACCACAGTCCCACCGGCCACGTCCGCCACACCGAGCACATCCACCACGTCGAGCACGTCCGTCCCCGCCCGCACGACGATCCGGACCGGCCCGTCCAGCACGACCATCGGGTCGGGTTCGGGCACCGAGACGGGACAGGCGACGGCCACGCCCGGAGCGGTCGGCGAGGACGCCCTCTCCCCCGCCGAGCTGGCCCGCCAGATCGCCGCCGCCAAGTCACTGACGGCCGACCTCACCAAGACGAACGCCGGCATCGCCGCCGCCACCGCCAAGCTCGACGCCCTCGCCGTCGAGGCCAACAAGCTCCTCCAGCAGTACTCCGAGGCCCGCGACGCCGAGCGCGCCGCACGTGCCGAGGCCAACCGCAACGTCGAGCTGTTCCACCAGCTGAGCGCGCGGCTCGGCGACGACCGCCGCGCCCTCGGCCAGTGGGCCTACCAGGCCTACGCGGGCGGCGGTGGCTCGCTCGGCGACATGAGCGCCTTCCTCGACTCGTTGGGCCGCTCGGCCGAGGAGGCGACCGACACGGCCGCGCAGCTCGGCTACCTCAGCGACCAGCGGGCCCACGCCTTCGAGCGGGTCCGCGACCACACGGCGCTGCAGCGCGACATCGCGTTCAAGGCGATCGAGGCCAGCACGGCAGCCACCGAAGCGGCCCAGCAGGCCGCCGACGCCAAGGCAAAGCTCGACGGCACCATCGCCGCCCAGCGGCTCCAGCTCGAGGCGACCCGCAGGCTGCACGCCGAGCAGGTCGGCAAGGCGGGCCCGATCAGCGGCCTGCTGCTCGGCAGCGCCGACGAGAGTGCCATCGCCGCCGCGCGTGAGCTCACCAAGGCCCTGCTCGTGGCCGGGATCGGCAAGGATGGCTCGGTCAAGCCCTGCAGCGACAACAACGCGGAGTACCCCAACGGCCAGATCCCCCTCTCAGGCTTGTGCCCGCTCGTCGGCGACACCGCTGAGATGCTGCGACCGGCTGCGGCCGCCGCATTCAACGCCCTCAGCCTCGCCTACCGGCGCGAGACCGGGTCGTTCATCTGCATCACCGACTCCTACCGCTCCTACCCCGAGCAGGTCGCGGTCAAGGCGAGCCGGGGCAAGTGGGCGGCTACCCCCGGCACGAGCGAGCACGGCCTCGGCCGCGCGCTCGACCTGTGCGGCGGCATCAACGACTTCGGCTCACCCGCGCACCAGTGGATGAAGCAGAACGCGCCTCTCTACGGCTGGTTCCACCCGGACTGGGCGGAGCCGGGCGGCTCCCTCCCCGAGCCGTGGCACTGGGAGTTCGCAGGCTAGGAACGCCTTGGCCGGCTGGTCACCGCACCACCCCGACTCGCCAGCGCGTCTGAGTAGCAATACGCATCGCCCGTGCGACGCCCTGTGCCACCCTTCACGCATGACAACTGAGGCGGCCCTTTCGTCGACGGAGGCGTGGGCGGGCAACGAGGGGTACCGGCGGTCGTGGTACTGGTACGACTGGGCGAACTCGGCGTACGTCACCACCACCGCGACGGTCCTTCTGGCCCCCTACCTCACGGCAATCGCCAAGGAGGCGGCCTGCCCCGGCATCGAGGACGGCGCCAAGTGCGCCAACGACCTGTCGGTGCTCGGCATCCCGGTCGACCCGGGCTCGTTGTTCCCCTACACCGTCACGGTGGCCACGATCGTGTCGGCGATCGCCCTGATCTTCGTCGGCGCGGTCGCCGACCGGTCGGCCCACCCGGTCCGCCTCCTGGGCGGCTTCGCATGGGTGGGTTCCCTGGCCGCCTCGGCCATGTTCTTCCTCGCCGGCAGCAACTGGCAGCTCGGGGTGGTGCTGATGATCGTGGCCGCGGTCTGCCTGGGCGCAGCCCAGGTGGTCTACGACTCGCTGCTGTGCCGGATCGCCTCACCGGACGACCGCGACAAGGTGTCCTCCCGGGGCTGGGCCCTCGGCTACCTCGGGGGCGGGCTGCTGCTGGCGGTCAACCTCGCGGTGGTGCAGCTCAAGCCGTTCGGGCTCAGCACCGGCATGGCGGTCCGGATCAGCCTGCTGTCCGCCGGCCTGTGGTGGGCGCTGTTCACGATCATCCCGGTCCTGGGCATGTGGAACCTGCGGGGTGTCGAGCGGCCCGAGATCGCGCGCAAGGCCGGGGTCGTGGGTGGCAGCGTCCGGCAGCTCGCAGCGACCTTCCGCGACCTGCGCAACTACCCACAGACGCTGCTCTTCCTGCTGGCCTACCTGTTCTTCAACGACGGCATCCAGACGGTCATCGGCTCGTCCAGCCTCTACGGCGCCGAGGAGCTCAAGCTCACCCAGAGCCAGCTCATCACGCTCATCCTCATGGTGCAGTTCGTGGCCTTCGGCGGCGCGCTGCTCTTCGGCCGGCTCGCCGGACGGATTGGCGCCATGAGGTCCGTGCTCTGGTCGCTGGCCCTGTGGACCGTCGCCGTGACCCTGGCCTTCTTCGTCCCCGAGAAGGGCTACCTGCCCTTCATCCTGCTCGGCATCCTCATCGGGATCGTCCTCGGCGGCAGCCAGGCCCTCGCGCGCTCGCTCTACTCCCAGCTCATCCCCCGCAACAAGGAGGCCGAGTTCTTCAGCCTGTACCAGGCGATGGAGCGCGGCACGAGCTGGTTCGGCACGCTCACGTTCGGGATCGTCCACCAGGTCACCGACTCCTACCGGTACGCCATCCTCGCGCTCATCGCGTTCTTCCTGCTCGGCGGGTTCCTGCTGTCCAAGGTCGACGTCCGGCAGGGCATCCTCGATGCGGGCAACGAGGTGCCTGCCGTCGTCTGAGCCTGGTGGGCCCCATGGGGCAGGTGACGTGAGGTGCGTCACATCTGACAACGAAGTTGGCCCCCCGCACGTCGGAACATTGCACGGGCCTGCGGCGTTATGCCCAATGAATCCCGTGCCCCCACCCGAGCGGGCAGGGAAACCAGCACGTTGGGAGAACCCCTCATGGCAGAACGAACCCTCCGGGGCAGTCGTCTGGTCTCACACAGCCTCGAGACCGACCACCACGTCGTCCCCAGTGAGCGTCAGATCACCGCGTACGTGTGCCCCACCGGGCACCGCACCGAGCTGCCGTTCTCGATCGAGGCTGAGATCCCGTCGACCTGGGAGTGCCGCTGCGGCCTCGAGGCCCGGCTCGTCGACGGTCCCGAGCCCGAGGTCAAGCAGGTCAAGCACGTCCGCACCCACTGGGACATGTTGCTGGAGCGTCGCTCGATCCCCGAGCTCGAGGAGCTCCTCGAGGAGCGCCTGACGCTGCTGCGCGAGTCCCGCGGGGAGAAGCCGCGCCGCAAGCGCACCGCCTGACCCAGCACCACGAGGAAGGCCGCGTCCCCCGATGGGACGCGGCCTTTGTCATGCCGGTATGCGGTGTGGCGGCGGCGTTCGCCGGCGCCGGTCAGAGGACCTCGCCCTCGATGACGTCCGGCCCGCCCGCGCGGGGTCCGCGTCCGGGCCCCCCGCCGAAGAACCCCCCGAGCAACCGCTTGGCGACGGCAGCCTCGAGCAGTGTCCTCGCGATGGGGCGGGTGAAGGGCAGGATGAAGAAGAACCCGACGATGTCGGTGAGGAACCCCGGCGTGAGCAGCAAGGTGCCCCCCACGAGCACGAGGGCAGCGTCGGCGAGCTGCCGGCTGGGCATCTGGCCGGTGTTGAGCGCGGTGCGCAGGGCAGCCCACGCACGGGCTCCCTCGCGGCGGACCAGCCAGGCCCCCAGGGCCGACTCCACGAGGAGCAGTGCCAGCGTCTGCCAGCCACCGATGACGCGGCCGACGGCGACGATCGCCGCGATCTCGAGGACCGGGACCACCAGGAGCAGCACGAACACCAGGGCCACCCAGCGGGGCCGTCGTCGCCTGCCGTGCGGTGCGCGGCCTACAGCCGGTGCCACGTGGGCTCCCGTTCGGTGACCTTGCCGCCCACCCTGCGCAGCTGGCCGGCCCGGTGCTGCAGACCCCACACCGTGATCCGCTGCAGGGACTCGCGCATGACGTCGCCACTCATCTTGGAGTCGCCGATCTCTCGCTCGACGAACGTGATGGGGACCTCGGTCACCCGCAGGCCCGCCCGCACCGCACGCTGGGTGAGGTCGACCTGGAAGCAGTAGCCCTGCGACGCGACCGCCTCGAGGCCGATCGTCTGCAGCGCCGAGGCGCGATAGGCGCGGAACCCGGCCGTGGCGTCCGCGACCCTCATCCCGAGCAGTGCCCGGGTGTAGAGGTTGCCCCCGACCGACAGGGCCTTGCGGTGCAGCGGCCAGTTGACCACGGACCCGCCGCGCACCCAGCGCGACCCGATCACGACGTCGGAGTGCTCCAGCGCCTCGAGCAGGAGGTGCAGCTGCTCGGGCTGGTGAGAGCCGTCGGCATCCATCTCGACCAGGACGTCATAGCCGCGCTCCAGGCCCCACCGGAAGCCGGCGAGGTAGGCCATGCCGAGCCCCTGCTTGCCCGGACGGTGCAGGACGTGCAGCTGGTCGTCGTGCTCGGCAAGCCCGTCGGCCACGTCGCCGGTGCCGTCGGGCGAGCTGTCGTCGAGCACCACCACGTCCGCGTACGGCACGGCTGCACGGATCCTGCGCACGATGAGCGGCAGGTTCTCGCGCTCGTTGTAGGTCGGGATGCACACGAGCACCCGTGGGGCGGAACCTTCGGGCAGCTCGGACGGCTCAGACAACGACGCGTTCCCTTCGTGCGGACTCTGGCGGCGTGGGTGGGGCGTGGGGATCCACGACCTTAGCGCCCGCGGCGTCCCGGCGGCGCACCCACAGGCCCAGGGCGAGCAGGAGCGCGGCAGCCGCCGCGACGGCATACTCCGGCAGCTGACCCAGCCGGTCCGCCACGGTGACCTCGGATCGAACCACGGGCGACCCGAGCTGGGCCGCCTGCGTGAACAACGTGGTGCGCCGGCTTGACGTTCCGTCGGGGCTGATGAAGCCGCTCACGCCGACGGTCGACACATGCACGACCGAGCGACCGTGCTCGATGGCCCGCAGGCGGCTGATGGCGAACTGCTGCTCGGACTCGGCGGTGAACCCGAACGTGGCGTTGTTGGTCTGGACGGCGAGGATGCTGACGCCGCGACCGGGCTGCAGGGTCGAGTCGCGCATGAGGTCGTCGTAGGCGACCTCGAAGCAGATGGTCGGGATGATCCAGTAGGGCCGCTCCCCCGCCACCGGCACCTCGAACCCGCCGGGCGAGTCGCCGCCGGTGAAGTCGCGCGAGACCAGGTCGACCTTGTCACTGAAGTTGCGGAAGAAGTCCCGGAACGGGATGTACTCGGCGAACGGGACCGGGTGCTGCTTGACGTAGCGCTCCGGCTCGGCGCTGCCCGGTCGGTAGAACAGGCTGGCGTTCGACAGGAACCGGCCCGGCCCGTCGAGGACGGCACCCACGAGCACGGGGGCGCGGGCGGCGTCGACGGCGAGGGCGATGTCCGCCTTGGCGTCGAGGTTGCGCAACGGGTCGATGTCGGAGGAGTTCTCGGGCCAGACCACCAGCGTGGGCGGGGTGGCCTCACCCTCCGTGGCCGAGATGGTGGCCCTGACGTGGTTGTCCAGGACCGCCCTGCGCTCGGCGTTGAAGTCCAGGCCGGGCTTGGGCACGTTGCCCTGCACGAAGAGCACCGAGACCTGTCGCCCGTCCGTCGGGGGCGTCGTCGCCAGGGCGAGGCCCAGGGGTGCCAGCGCCACGAGGGCGAGACCGCCGGCCAGCGAGCGATGTGCCGGCTGCGCATGCCGGCGCGGTCGGCCCAGCCGGTGCGTGGCCCAGCGCGCGACGACGTGCAGGAGCACGCCGAGCGCGGCCACCGCGAAGGTCAGCCCGGGAGCTCCGGCAAAACGGGCGAAGGGTGCGAGCGGGCTGTCGGCCTGGCTGAAGGCCAGTCGGGCCCACGGGAAGCCGCCGAACGGTGTCGTGCCCCGCGCCCACTCCTGCAGGACCCAGGCCAGGGGCACCGCGGCGTACGCGAGGGGGCGGAGGCGGCCGGCCCGCAGAGGTCCCTGGAGGAACGCCGTGAGGCCGCACATGACCGCGATGTAGAGCGCCTCGAGGACGGCCAGCGCGAACCACGGCACCCGTCCGACGTAGACGCCCGACCAGGACAGCACGGGCAGGAAGAAGCCCAGGCCGTGCGCGAAGCCGACCAGCAGCGCGACGCGCGGCCGGGAGCCGAGCACCGCGGCGGACAGCAGGGCAACCCCCACGGGCGCCAGCCACCAGTGGTCGTGGGTCGGGAAGGCGAAAGACGTGGCCACCCCCGACACGGCACCGACGGCCACCCGGGCCACGGCGGAGACGCGTCGACCGAGTCGGTCGAGGACCTCGGGGGCTGGCGTCGGCACGGCACCACGGTAGGACACAGCCCGGCCCGCGCTGCCGTTGGGACCAGCAGGGCGCGGAACTGGGTGTCCGCCCCCTGCTGTTGTCTACTAAGCGCGCGGGTCGGGCTGTGGTCCACCGCCGCCGAAGGAGGGGCGTCAGATGGGTCGGGACCGTGCGGCTGGCTGGCGGTGGCTGCGCGCGCTAGCCACCGGTCCGTGGTCCCTGGTCCGTCTGGCTCTCCCCCTGGTGTCGGCGTTGGTGCGGTATGACAACCGTGGGCCAACTTACCCCCGCCTCGTCACCTGTCAACCCGGTGTTCACCAAGAGACCAGCCGTTCCCGCTGGTCACACGCTTGACCAAAACCCTTGTGCTGCAAAGGAATCTGTGAGCGGTCGGCGTGTCGCGCGCGACACGCCGACCGGCGCGTCAGCGCTCGTCGGGGGCTGGGACGACGACCACGCCACGGGCGGTCGTGGCGACGACGGCGGGGTCGAGCAGGTCGGCCGCCGACTCGCCCCGCTCGGGCGCCCCGCGGCCCACGACACGGACCTCGAAGTCCATCTCGCGGCTTCGACGCCCCACCCGCACGAGGGTGGCCTGGATCTCGATGACGTCGCCGGCTCGGACCGGGGCCTTGAACTGCACGTCGGAGTACGACGCGAACAGGCCCTCGTCGCCGTCGGTGCGGATGCACATCTCGGTGGCCACGTCGCCGAACGCGGCGAGCGAGTAGGCGCCGTCGACGAGGTTGCCCGCGTAGTGGGCGTGGGAGTACGGGACGTAGCGACGGTGGACGACGGTGGTGCCGACCTCGGGGGTGGGACGGGTGCTCACGGGGTGCTCTCCTTCGCGGCGCTCGTGCTGGACTGCCTGGCGGATGCGAGCTCGTGGACAAGGTAGCTCGCGACCTCGCCGGGCGTCGTCCCCCGGCCGAAGATCCGGTTGACGCCCAGCCTGGGCGCGGACCCCTCCTCGAAGCGCGGACCCCCCGCGACGAGGAGCGGCACCTGGCCGGCGGGGTACGCCTCGCGGAAGGCGGCGCTCATGGTCGTGGTGTTGTGGATGTGCGCGTCGCGCTGGGTGACGACCTGGCTCACCATGACGGCGTCGGCCTTCTCGGCCCGCGCGCGGGCCACGAGCTCGGGGACCAGCACCTGGGCGCCGAGGTTCACGACCTTGATCTCGCGGTAGTACTCCAGGCCCTTCTCGCCGGCGAACCCCTTGATGTTGAGGATCGCGTCGATGCCCACGGTGTGCGCGTCGGTGCCGATGCAGGCGCCCACGACGACCAGCTTGCGGCGCAGTCGCGACTTGATGGCCTTGTTGACCTCGCCGGGGGTGAGCAGCGGGAACTCGCGCTCGACGACCGTGACCTCGCGCAGGTCCACGAGGTGGTTGGCGCTGCCGTAGACGACGAAGAAGGTGAAGTCGGGGCCCATCGCCTTGGCGTGCACGAGCAGGGCCGGCTTGAGGCCCATCTTCCTGGCCAGCTGCAGGGCGGCGCCCTCGGCCCGCTTGTCGTGCGGTACCGGCAGGGTGAACGACACCTGGACCATGCCGTCGCCGGTGGTGTCGCCATAGGGACGGATGATGTCCGCCTGAGGGGTCGCTGGGGCCCCCGAGCTGCGAGCGGGCATGGGGTCCAGCGGCATGGCGCTGTCGGTCGTGCGCGGGTCCTGCGCGGGGGTCATCGGGTCTCTCCCGTCTCGAGGAGGGTGATCGCCGGGTTGTCGTACCCGTCGGCACGCTGGACGACTCCGTCGAGGCCCTTGCCCGCGTTGGCCGGACGCTTCATCAGCCCGAACGTGCCGTCGGCGATGGCCTCGAGCAGCGGCGCCCTGCCGGGCTCCTCGGTGATGGCGGTGAGCAGGTCGATGGCCTCGCCGAGCACCTCCCGGGCACGGGTCTGGATGAAGCCGTCACGGGGCGGGTGGAAGTCCTCGGTCAGGCCGCCCGCCGCGTTGAGGACGTAGCGGACGTTCTGCAGGGCCAGGTCGCGGTCGGACAGGAACGGCGTGACGACGGCCTCGGTCATCATGCCGACGAGCAGGATCCCCTGGCCGGTCATGGCGCCCACCAGGTTGAAGAACCCGTCGAGCAGGTAGCCCCGGAACACGTCACCGGTCATGTGCTTGGTCGGCGGCATCCACTTCAGCGGCGCCTGCGGGAAGAGCTGCCGCGCGAGCAGGGCGTGGGCCAGCTCCATGCGGAACGAGTCGGGGATCTCGGGGTTGATCTCGAAGGCGTGGCCCAGGCCGAGCTGCCAGTCCTCGAGCCCGGCCTCCTTGGCGAAGTACTCGTTGAGCAGCTGGCTCACCGTGACCGTGTGCGCGGCCTCGACCGCGTCGGCGGTCGTGAGGTAGTTGTCCTCGCCCGTGTTGATGATGATCCCGGCACGGGCGTGGATCTGGCGGCTGAACCGCTGGTCGACGAAGGTGCGGATCGGATTGATGTCGCGGAAGAGGATCCCGTACATCGAGTCGTTGAGCATCATGTCGAGCCGCTCGAGGCCGGCCAGCGTGGCGATCTCGGGCATGCAGAGCCCGGAGGCGTAGTTGGTGAGCCTGATGTAGCGGCCGAGCTCCTTGGACGTCTCGTCCAGGGCCGCCCGCATGAGCCGGAAGTTCTCCTGGGTGGCGTACGTCCCGGCATACCCCTCGCGCGTGGCGCCCTCGGGCACGTAGTCGAGCAGGGACTGCCCCGTCGAGCGGATCACCGCGATGATGTCGGCGCCCTCGCGCGCCGCAGCCTGCGCCTGGGGGATGTCCTCGTAGATGTCGCCGGTGGCGACGATGAGGTAGATCCACGGGCGCTGCTCGGGGTCGCCGTGCCGCCTGATGAGCCGGTCGCGGGCGGCGCGCTGCTTGTCGATGGTGCGTATGCCGCGGCTCACCTCGCGCCGGGCCGCGGACTGGGCGCGGGTCGCCTCGCGCCCCTCGGGCAGGTGGAAGTCGACACTGCCGCTGGCGGCCTTCTGGGCCAGGGTCAGCAGGTCGGGCGCCTCCCCCCTGCGCAGCGCGTCGAAGACGGGCGTGGTGATGCCGTGCTCGAGGCCCACGCTCCCCCGGACCGCGTCGACGAGGTGGTTGACCCACGGGACCCGCTCGTGGTCGGCACCGGACAGGCCGGCCAGGCGCAACGTGGCCCGCTCGACACTGACGGTGGTGTGGCTCTGGGCCAGCTTGACGACGGGTCGACCGGCCTTGCGGGCCAGGCTGCGGGCCCGGCGGACGTCAGCCGGGTCGAGGTCGAGAACAGGGCGGGGACGCGAAGACACGCGGCAAATCTAGCAGCGTGGGAGAGGATTTCCGGCGAAGCCCCCGCCGTGCCGGAAATCCTCGCGACCCGCGTCGGGGAAGTCCGGCGGTGGTCAGCTCGCGTCGAAGACGCTACGGCCCCGCACCACGGTCCGCAGGCAGGTCGGGGCGGGTGCGCCGGGCGACAGGTCCGGCAGGCCCGGGGTCCCCGACCGCGGGTCGGTCGACCAGGTCTGGATGCGGTCGTCGGGCGCCTGGACGACGAGGTCGCCGACCTCCCAGATCGCGAACGTCGCGGGCAGACCGAGGTCGAGGTAGCCGCGGTCGTCGAACCCCGCCGCGCGCCAACCGCCGCGGGTGTGGGCGAGGAAGGCCGACCTGGCGCTCACCCGCTGGCTCTCGTCGTGGTGGAAGGCCGCGGCGCGGACGGCCTCCCACGGCGCGAACGGCGTGACGGGTGAGTCCGACCCGAAGGCCACCGTCATGCCTGCGGCCATCATCGACGCGAAGGCGTTCATCGGCGCGGCGTCGTCACCCGCGCTGCCGTGCACGCGGTCGGTCCCCAGCCGCGCGGCATACATGCCGTGGTCCCCGCCCCAGAAGGCGTCGAAGGCCGGCTGGACCGAGGCCGTCACGCCGAGCCTGACCAAGCGCTCGATGCCGGGCCTCGAGATCATCTCGAGGTGCTCGAGCCGGTGGCGGGCGCGGGTCACCACGGCGGCGCCCACGAGCTGGGCGGCAGCCTCGAACCCGGCGATGGCAGTGTCGACCCCGGCGTCGCCGATGACGTGGAAGCCGGCCTGGAGCCCGGCGAGCGAGCAGGCGGCCACGTGGTCGCGGACCTGTTCGACCGTGAGGTAGGCGTTGCCCGTCCGGTCCGGGGCGTCGGTGTACGGCGCGCGAAGGTGGGCCGTGCGCGAGCCGACCGAGCCGTCGATGTTGAGGTCGCCGGCCAACCCACGGGCACCGCGCAGGGCGGCCACGTCGCGGGCCTGCGCCTCGTCCGACACCAGCTGGGCCCAGTAGCCGATGGTCTGGGGGACGTCGCCCCGCTCCCCCGCCGCGAGCACCTCGGCGAAGTCGTCGGTGCCGGACAGGGTGCGCCCGCCGTTCTCCTGGACGAGCCCGATGCCCGCGGCGGCGGCGGTGCGCAGCGCGAGGTCGATGTCGGCCTGCCTCTGGGCGGGCGTGACGGCCGCGTTGAAGGCCTCGCGGGCCGCGTGGTGGGCGTCCCTCGTCACCAGCCCGTCCCCCTCCCACCCGGGAAGGTCGCGGGCGCCGCTGGCCGCGGCGAGGGCGGAGGAGATGACGGCCGAGTGGCCGTCGACCCGGGGCGAGTAGACCGCACCGCCGTAGGTCGCACGGTCGAGCTCAGCGGCCGTGTGGACGCGGGCACCGGCCCAATGCTCCTGGTCCCAGTTGGGGGCGTAGACGGGGCGCCCCTGGCCCGCACGGGCCGCGTCCTCGATGCGCGACAGCGCCTCCTGGACCGAACGGGTGGTGGCCAGGTCCACCCCTCGCAGCCCCGCGCCGGTCTGCGACACGTGGGCGTGTGCGTCGACGAAGGCCGGGGTGACCAGCGCACCGTCGAGCTCGACGACCTCGTCGACCGCGTCCACGTGGACGGCGGCGGCGTCGTCACCGCCGATCCACGCGATGGTGCCGGTCCTGTCGTCGACCACCATCGCGTTCGCGAAGGGGTCGATGGGTGAGTAGACGAAGCCGCCGCGGTAGAGGGTGCTCACGCCAGCACCCTAGACGCGGCCGTCCTGCCCGAGGACGGCGAGGCAGGCCCGGGCGATCTCGAGCTCCTCGTTGGTCGGGACGACGAAGGCCGCGATGCGGCTGGCGGGGGTGGTGACGAGTCGCTCGGGACCACCCTCGACGTTGGCCAGCGGGTCGACCTCGACGCCCAGCGCCTCCAACCCGGTGAGCACCGCGTGCCTGACCTCGCTGCTGTTCTCGCCGATGCCGCCGGTGAAGGCGATCGCGTCGACGCGGCCGAGGGCCACGGCATAGGCGCCGACGTACTTGCGCAGCCGGTAGACCATGACGTCGAAGGCGAGGGCCGCGTCCGCGTCACCCGCCGCACGGCGTTCCTCCACCTCCCGCAGGTCGGAGACTCCTGCCAGTCCCTTGAGCCCGCTGGCCTTGTTGAGCGCTTCGTCGTAGGCCGCGGGGTCGACCCCCGCGACGCGCTGCAGGTAGGCGCCGAGGGCGGGGTCGACGTCCCCGGACCTGGTGCCCATCACCAGTCCCTCGAGCGGAGACACCCCCATCGAGGTGTCGATGCTCCGCCCACCCCGGACCGCGCACGCGCTGGCGCCGTTGCCGAGGTGCAGCACGATGACGTTGCAGTCCTCGGGTGACCGGCCCAGCAGCTCGGCCGTGCGACGCGAGACGAAGCGGTGCGACGTCCCGTGGAAGCCCCACCGGCGGACCTGGTGGCGTTCGCGCCACTCGAGGGGCACGGCATACGTGTGGGCCTCGGGCGGGAGGCTCTGGTGGAACGCGGTGTCGAAAACGGCCACCTGCGGCAGGTCGGGAAAGGTGACCCGGGCGCTCAGGATGCCCGCGAGGTTGGCGGGGTTGTGCAGCGGAGCCAGCGGGACGAGCTCACGGATCGCCGCGACGACGTCGTCGTCGACGACGACCGGCTCGGTGAACCGCGGGCCGCCGTGGACCACGCGGTGTCCGACCGCGACCAGGCCCAGCGTGGCGAGGTCCGGGCCGTGCTCGCGCAGCGCCTCGCGAGCCGCGTCGAGGGCCTCGGTGTGGTCGGCGCAGACCACACCGCGCCGGTGCGTCTCGCCAGCCGCCGTGTGCGTGAGCCGACCGGGACCGCCGATCTCCTCGACCACGCCGGACGCCCGGGTGACACCCGACGCCGCGTCGAGGACCTGGTACTTCAGCGACGAGGAACCGGCGTTGACGACGAGGACCGGCCGCGGCGTCGCCATCAGGCGCCGGCCTGGATCGCCGTGATGGCGATGGTGTTGACGATGTCGCGCACCAGCGCCCCCCGGGACAGGTCGTTGACCGGGCGGTTGAGGCCTTGGAGCACCGGACCGATGGCGACGGCCGAGGCACTGCGCTGCACGGCCTTGTAGGTGTTGTTGCCCGTGTTGAGGTCGGGGAAGACCAGGACCGTCGCGCGCCCGGCCACGGGGCTGTCGCTGAGCTTGGAGGCGGCGACGTGGGGGTCGACGGCCGCGTCGTACTGGATGGGTCCCTCGACGAGCAGGTCGGGAGCGCGCTCGTGGACCAGTGCGGTGGCCGCACGCACCTTGTCGACGTCGGCGCCGGAGCCCGACTCCCCGGTCGAGTACGACAGCATCGCCACGCGCGGCTCGATGCCGAACCGCTGTGCCGTGCCAGCGGACGAGATCGCGATGTCGGCCAGCTGCTCGGCGGTCGGGTCCGGGTTGACCGCGCAGTCGCCGTAGACGAGGACGCGGTCGGCCAGGCACATGAGGAAGACGCTCGAGACGACCGAGACCTCGGGCGCGGTCCTCACGATCTCGAGCGCCGGGCGGATCGTGTGGGCGGTCGTCGTGATGCAGCCCGACACCATGCCGTCGGCCAGGCCCTGGTGGACCATCATCGTGCCGAAGTAGGACGGGTCGACCACGCGGTCGCGCGCCTGTTCGAGGGTGACTCCCTTGTGGGCCCGCAGGGCGGCGTAGTCGGAGGCGAAGCCCTCGCGCAGCGAGCTGCTGCCGGGGTCGATGACGGACGCCCCCGAGATGTCCACGCCGAGCCGGGCTGCGCTGGCGCGGATCGACTCCTCGTGGCCCAGCAGCGTGAGCTTCGCGATCCCGCGCGACAGCACCGTGTCGGCTGCCAGCAGGATCCGGTCCTCGCCGCCCTCGGGCAGCACGACGTGGGCGCCGGCGGCACGCGCGTCGTCCACCAGCCGGTGCTCGAACATCAGGGGGGTCACGACGTCTCCCCCGGCGGTCGTGACGGGGCCGAGGAGGGCCTCGGCGTCCAGGCCCCGCTCGACCATGGCCACGGCGGCCTCGAGCTTGCGGGTGGACTCGGGGGTGAGGCGTCCGCGGGCAGCGCCCAACCTCGTCGCGGTGGTCATCGTGCCGCCCTCGGTGGCGATGATCGGCAGCACGACGTCGAGACCCTCGATGAGGCGCTCGACCTGCGGGGGCAGCGGGAAGCCGCCGTTGAGGACGATCCCCGACAGCGCCGGGAAGGTCTTGGACCGGTGCGCGAGCAGGACGCCGAGCACGACGTCCTCGCGGTCGCCCGGCACGATCACGACACCACCGTCGATGAGCCGGTCCAGGACGTGCGGCATCGTCATCGCTGCGACGACGAGCCCGGTGCACTCGCGGTCGAGCCAGCCGCGGTCGCCGTGCACGAGCTTTCCTTCGCAGGCGTCCATCAGGTCCTTGACGGTGGGCGCCCTGAGCAGCGGCGTCTCGGGCAGGACCTGCACGGGGAGCTGGACCCGGGACCGCAGCGCCTCCTCGGTCGCCTCGAGCAGTGGCCGGTCCACCTGGTTGGCCACGACGCCGGTCACGTGGGCGTGGGCTTCGCGGGCGGCGACCACCGCCATCTCCGCAGCCGTGGCGACCTGCGCGGGGTCGTGGCCCTGGGCGGGCACCACCAACAGCAGTCGAGAGCCGAGGTTGGCTGCCACCGCGGCGTTGACCGAGAACTCCGTCGGCGCCGACACGTCCGTGAAGTCCGACCCGACGACGAGGACCACGTCGCGGTCGCGCGCCACCTCGTGGAAGCGGTCGACGATGTCGCCCATGGCCCGCTCGGGGTCGGAGTGGAGGTCGTCGTAGGTCACGCCACAGGCCTGCTCGGCGGACAGGGTCCCGGGCAGCAGGGACAGCAGGGTCTCGACGAGCTCGTCGGGCTGCCCTGCGCGGACGATGGGCCGGAAGACCCCGACGCGTCCGGCTCGCCGGCTCAGCTGGTCGAGCAGACCGACCGCCACCGCGGACTTGCCGGACTGCGCCTCGGTGCCGGCGACGTAGATGCTGGTGGCCACGAGGCGAAACTACCGGCCCTGCTCGTCGGACGCCCCGCGGCGAAGACCGCGCCAGGTCCACGCGGCGATGTCGGGCAGGTCCTCCAGGTGCTCCTCGATGTGGGGCCGGTGCTCCGCCAGCCGTCGCTCGCAGAGCTCGGTGAGCGCGTCCGAGCCGGGAACCCGTCGCTCAGCGCGTCGGAGCACCTCGAGGGCGAGGTGGAAGCGGCTCATCCGGTTGAGGACCACCATGTCGAACGGCGTGGTCGTGGTGCCCTGCTCGGTGAACCCGCGCACGTGGAACCGACCGGGGTCGCTGCGTCCGTGGACGAGCTGGTGGACCGCTCGCGGGTAGCCGTGGAAGGCGAAGACCACGTCCCTCGACGAGGTGAAGAGGCCGTCGAACGTGGTGTCGGTGAACCCGTGCGGGTGGTCGTTCTCGGGGAGCAGGGCCATGAGGTCGACGACGTTGACGAACCGCACCCGCAGGTCGGGCACGTGCTCGGCGAGCAGCTCGACCGCGGCCAGCGCCTCCTGGGTCGGGACGTCTCCCGCACAGGCCAGCACGATGTCGGGGTCGTCGTCGGGGGCACAGGTGCTCGCCCAGTCCCACACACCGGCGCCCGCTGCGCAGTGCGCGTGGGCCTCGTCGAGGGTGAGGTACTGCAGGTGCTTCTGCTTGTCGACCACGATGAGGTTGACGTGGTTGGTGCTGCGCAGGCAGTGGTCGGTGATCGAGAGGGTCGTGTTGGCGTCCGGCGGCAGGAAGACCCGCACCACCTCCGGCGACAGCGGGATGAGGCAGTCGATGAGGCCCGGGCCCTGGTGGGAGAACCCGTTGTGGTCGTTGCGCCAGCAGGTCGAGGTCAGCAGCACGTTCAGCGACGACACGTCGGCCCGCCACGACAGCTCGCGGGCGTGCTGCAGCCACTTGACGTGCTGCACCGCCATCGAGGCCGAGACCATGGCGAACGCCTCGTACGTCGCGAAGACACCGTGGCGACCGCTGAGCAGGTACCCCTCGAGCCAGCCCTGGCACAGGTGCTCGCTCAGCACCTCCATGACCCTGCCGTCCGGTCCCAGTTGCTCGTCGGTGTCGCGGAGCGGACCCATGAAGCAGCGGTCGGTCACCTCGAAGACGGGCTGCAGCCGGTTGCTCGCCGTCTCGTCCGGGGAGAACAGCCGGAACGTGCCACCCCCGTCCGGGCGGGCGGTCGCGGCATACAGGTCACGCATGAGGCGACCAGAGGTGATGGTGTTCTCCAGCGAGAGCCGGCCACGCGTGGACGGCGTCACCGAGAACTCGTGGGTCGTGAGGTCCACCGGCGGCAGGTCGACACGCAGCCGGCCACCGTTGGCGTACGGGGTCGCGGACATTCGCTTGTCGCCCCGTGGTGCAAGGTCCCGCAGCTCGGCCACGAGGCGGCCGTCGGCGTCGAACAGCTCCTCGGGCCGGTAGGTGCGCAGCCACTCCTCGAGCATCCTCAGGTGGGCGGGCTCGTCCGCCAGGCCTGCCAAGGGCACCTGGTGCGAGAGGTTGGTGCCCTCCACCTGCTTCCCGTCGACCACAGCGGGGCCCGTCCAGCCCTTCGGGGTGCGCAGCACGATGGCGGGCCACGCGTGCCGCACCGGCTCAGCCGGCCCGTCGCCCCCACGAGCCTCGTCCTGGATCTCGCGGATCCTGTCGTGGCCGGCTGCGAGGGCGGCCCGGAAGGCGGGGAACACCGCCCGCGGGTCGTCGCCGCTGACGGTCACGGGATCCCAGCCCTGGCTGCGCAGGTAGGCCTCGACGTCCTTGTCCGAGGAACGCCCGAGGACGGTCGGTCCGGCGATCTTGTAGCCGTTGACGTGCAGGATCGGCAGCACCGCGCCATCGCGACGGGGGTTGAGGAAGCTGGGCAGGCGCCACGACGCGGCCATCGGGCCGGTCTCGGCCTCCCCGTCGCCGACCACGCAGGCCACGACGAGGTCAGGGTGGTCGAACGCTGCGCCGGCGGCGTGCACCAACGCGTAGCCGAGCTCACCTCCCTCGTGGATCGAGCCAGGGGTCTGCACGCTGACGTGGCTGGGGATGCCACCCGGCGAGGAGAACTGGTGGAACAACCTATGCACCCCCTCGGCGTCGTCGCCGATGTGCGGGTACACCTCGCTGTAGGTGCCCTCGAGCCACGCTGCCGCGACGAGAGTCGGACCGCCGTGCCCCGGCCCGGTGACGTAGAGCCAGTCGGTGTCGGTCTCCCGGATCCGCCGGTTCACCAGGGCGTAGATCATCGACAGGCCGGGGCCGGTCCCCCAGTGGCCGAGCAGCCGCGGCTTGGTGTGGGCGAGGGTCAGCGGCTCGCGGAGCAGGGCGTTGTCACGCAGGTAGATCTGCCCAACGGTCAGGTAGTTGGCCGCAGCCCACCACCGCAGGTCCAGCTCGAGGTCCTCGGGGGCGTAGCGCACGGCAGCGGTCTGCGACATGGACCCCACCACACCACGTCGGTCGCCTGCGCGGATAGGGCCTTGGTCCCGCCGCTACTCCTCGAGACGACCCTCGAACAGGCCGCGGACCGCGGGGTTTGATCGGATGAGGTCGAGCGCGTATGCCGCGTGGCCGGGGACGTAGCCGTTGCCCACCAGCATGCGCACGTCGGCCGCGACCCCCTCGGCCCCGAGGGCGGCGGCGGCGAAGTTCGTCGCCATCGAGAAGAAGATGATCGTGCCGCCCTGGGCGGTCGACAGGATCGCCGGCTGCTCGCACCCCGGCACGTCGACGCAGACCACGGTGATGTCGGCCGGGCCACCGGCCGCCGCGACGGCCTCGGAGAGCCCCAGCGGGCTGCGGGCGTCGGCGATCACCACCTCGTCCGCGAGTCCCGTTCCCTGGAGCAGGTCGGCTTCCCGCTGGAAGGGCACCACCGCGATGCGCCGGCCGGCGCCTGCGTCCCCTGCCGCGGCGAGCGACAGCGACCCCGACTTGCCGGCCCCGCCGAGGACGGCCACGGTCGGCGCGACGCCGCGCTCGGCATACTCGCGCACCACGCGGGCCACGAGCGCGGGCGCGCCGCACACGTCCATGACCATGAGGGCCAGGTCGGGGCTGAGGTCGTCGGGCAGCTGGGCGGCGATCGAGCGACCGAACAGGATTGCGTGCCCCCGGGCCGGGACGCGCTCCGAGCGACCGTCCCAGCCGGCCAGGTCGTCGGTGAGGACCAGCGGCGTCAGGGAGAGCGAGACGAGTGTGGCGACGCGGTCGCCGGGCGCGAGGCCGAGGGTCGACTCGGAGCCGACCTCCTCGACGGTGCCGATGAGCATGCCCCCGGACCCGGTGACGGGGTTCTGCATCTTGCCGCGGGTCGCGACGATGTCGAGCACCTCGGCCCGGACCGCCGCCCCGTCTCCCCCGTGCTTCTCGGTCAGCTGGCGGAAGGACGCGGCATCGAGGTTGAGCGTCTCGACGCTCACGCGCACCTCGTCGGGCCACAGCTCGGGCGAGGCGTCGAGGCGCTGGGCGGCCTGCGGGAGCGTGGCCCCGGCAGGCTCGAGGACGCGGTGCAGACCCACCGGCGAGGACGGGGTGCGTGACACAGAATCTCCCATCGAAGACGACACGCAGCGCAAATCTTGCGGTGAAGTGTCGATTACATCGGAACCTGTCCCGTATCCTGCCATGCATGAGCACCGCGATCGAGCAGCCCTACGTCTACCGGCACCGCGAGCTGGTCGAGCCCGACTGGACCCGGTTCCCCGGGTGGCGGGACGTCACCGCGACCGACTGGGCCAGCGCCCAGTGGCAGCGCGCCCACTGCGTCAAGAACATCAAGCAGCTGCGTGAGCTCATGGGTGACCTGCTCGGCGAGACGTTCTACGCCGACCTCGAGCGCGACCAGGCCGAGCGCGCCACGATGTCCATGCTGGTGCCGCCACAGATGATGAACACCATGGTCCCCGCGACCGACGAGGCGATGCCGCCCGCCGGCGCGGAGTTCACCCGGGCGTTCTACGCCGACCCGATCCGCCGCTACATGCTGCCGGTGTTCTCCGACCGCCGCACCGACTGGCCGTCGCACCCCCACGCGACCCGCGACAGCCTGCACGAGCACGACATGTGGGTCGCCGAGGGCCTCACGCACCGCTACCCCACCAAGGTGCTGGCCGAGCTGCTGCCGACCTGCCCCCAGTACTGCGGGCACTGCACCCGCATGGACCTCGTGGGCAACTCGACTGCGGTCATCGACAAGCTCAAGCTCACGGGCAAGCCCGTCGACCGCTACGCCGCGATGCTCGCCTACCTGCAGCAGACGCCGCAGGTGCGCGACGTCGTGGTGTCCGGCGGCGACGTCGCCAACATGCCGTGGAAGAACCTCGAGGGGTTCATCGACAAGCTGCTCGACGTCGAGAACATCCGCGACATCCGGCTGGCCACCAAGGCGCTGATGGGACTGCCGCAGCACTGGCTGCAGCCTGACGTGGTCGAGGGCGTGGCCCGCGTCTCCGCCAAGGCGCGTTCGCGCGGGGTCTCACTGGCCATCCACACGCACGTCAACAACGCCCAGTCGGTGACCCCGCTGGTCGCCCAGGCGGCCAAGGCGATGCTCGAGGCCGGCGTCCGCGACGTCCGCAACCAGGGTGTCCTGATGCGCGGGGTCAACGACTCGACCGAGCAGCTGCTCGACCTCTGCTTCGCCCTGCAGGACGACGCGATGATCACGCCGTACTACTTCTACATGTGCGACATGATCCCGTTCTCCGAGCACTGGCGGCTCTCGCTGGCCGAGGCTCAGCACCTCCAGCACTCGATGATGGGTTACCTGCCCGGGTTCGCGACTCCTCGCATCGTGTGCGACGTCCCGTACGTCGGCAAGCGTTGGGTGCACCAGGTCGACAGCTACGACACCGAGCGTGGCATGTCGTTCTGGCGCAAGAACTACCGCACCTCGATCGAGGCTGCCGACACGGACGCGCTGTCGCGCGACTACGTCTACTACGACCCGATCTACACCCTCCCGGAGGCGGGTCAGCAGTGGTGGCGCGACCAGGGCGACCACGAGGCTGCGCATGCCGTGGCCGTCGAGCGCGCTGCAGCGAGTCGCGAGGCGTCGCTCGTCTGAGGGCCGCCGGACGGTGTGACGAGCCTGACGTGAGACCAYCGCGAAAGCAGGCGCGCGGGTTCGTTAGGTTGCTCCCGTGACTGCTATCGCCCTCCCCCACAAGCGCGTCCTCGCCGACTACGTCCCCGCTGTCGCAGGCGTGCCGGCCACGGCCGGCGCCCTCGCCCGTGACCTGGCCCTCGTCGCCGCCGGCGCCGGCTTCATCGGCCTGCTCTCCCAGTGGAGCGTGCCGCTGCCCGGCACGCCCGTCCCGCTGACCCTCGGCACCTTCGCGGTGCTGCTGACCGGTGCCTCGCTCGGCTCGCTGCGGGCCCTGCTCAGCGTCGGGGCGTACCTCGTGGCCGGTGGGCTCGGCGTCAACTGGTTCGCCGGGCACGCCGACGGCTGGGGTGGCGCCACCTTCGGCTACGTCATCGGGTTCGTCGCCGCCGCGACCCTCGTGGGGTGGCTGGCACAGCGCGGCGGTGACCGCACCGTCGTGCGGACCGCACTCACCATGGTGCTCGGCAACCTCGTGATCTACGCCGTCGGGGTGCCGTGGCTCATGGGCTCCACCGGCATGGACCTGTCCACCGCTCTGGACAAGGGAGTCGTTCCCTTCCTGCTCGGTGACGGTCTCAAGGTGCTCGCCGCAGCTGGGCTCTTCCCTGCGGTCTGGGCCCTCGTCAAGCGCGTCGAGCAGCACTGAGCCCACGCCCCGACCCGGCCACACCACGTACCGACCACCATGGGCAGGCGTCGTGAACCCAGCGCAGGCACTCCGGCCACGACGGCCCTGAGCCGCGCGGGTGTCGCCTTCGACGTCCACCCCTACGACCACGACCCCGCGGCGGCCTCCTACGGACTGGAGGCCGCCGCCGCGTTGTCGGTGCCGCCCGCGCAGGTCTTCAAGACACTGCTCGTCACGGGCGAGAGGGGGCTCGCGGTCGGCGTGGTGCCGGTGGACCGGCAGCTCGACCTGAAGGCCGTCGCGGCAGCGCTGGGGCTCAAGAAGGTGACGATGGCTCAGCCCGCCGACGCCGAGCGGAGCAGCGGCTACGTCGTCGGAGGCATCTCGCCGGTCGGGCAGAAGCGCGCCCTGCCCACCGTGCTGGACGAGTCGGCGCTGGCGTTCGACCGGGTCTACGTGTCCGGCGGCCGTCGAGGTCTCGACATCTCGCTCGCCCCTGCAGACCTGGTCACGATCACCAGCGCCGTGGTGGCACCCATCTCGCAGCCGAGCACCCACCGCGGTCGCTGACCAGCGACACCGTCGAGTTCGGCGAAGTCCGCACGACGGGGGTGGGCCTGCGCCTACCGTGAGAGGGAGTTGTCCCTCACGGCGGAAGGGGGCAGGCATGCGGCGCCGACTCACTCTTCCGGCTGCGGCGCTGCTGCTCTCGATGACCGTCATCAGCGCCGCCTCGGGCCCCTTCACCTCGCCCCGTGAAGAGGGCCTCATCACCGGTCCGGGGTACCGCTCGCCCACGAGCCACCAGGACCCGGACCGGGTCTGGGCAGACCAGCTCTGGGTGGACTCCGGGACGGTGCCCGGGGAGGGCACGGCCTGGGAGCCCATGGCGCGGCAGGCGCTGACCGACCTACGGAACTACCAGTCGCCGAGCGGCGCCATGGCAGCCGGCCCGGGCGGCCCGTGGCGGTTCTTCTGGCCCCGCGACGGGTCGTTCGCGGCCGTCGCATTCAGCCTGACCGACCACCCGCAGGAGGCCTCGCGGGTGCTGGACAAGGTCGCCCGGCTCGGGTTCGACCCGGCGGCGGGTTTCCAGGCCAGGTACCAGCTCAGTGGCGAGCCGCTGACCGACCGGCCCCCGCAGAGTGACGGCTGTGGGTGGGTCCTGTGGGCCGTCGCCCAGATCCGTCGCCACGACAGCTCCGGGCTGCCCGGCTCGGCCGACGGTCTGCGCGACCGGTGCGTCGCCGCCCTGACCCGGCTCGTGCAGGACGGCCGCAGGCTGCCGCCTGCCTCGCCTGACTACTGGGAGGTGTCCGTCGAGCGCACCACCCTGGGGACCGTGGCGCCCATGCTCGCCGGGCTGGCAGCGGCCACGGACGACTACCGGGCCACGGGCGACTGGGCTGCGGCTGCGGCCACGAGCCGCACCACCCTGCGACTCCGAGAGGTCGTGGAGTCGGCGTTCGCCCCACAGTGGGAACGGTTCGGAGACGACGGTGGCCTCGACGCGGCGGTGGCCATGCTGCTGCCTCCGTTCTCGTCCGGGGTGCCGGTCCCGGCGACCCTGACGGGAGCCTGGCGTGACTACCAGCGGCAGGCCATCCAGCCGGCTGGTGGCCTTGCACCCGGGGCCGACTGGGTGAAGCACGACGGGTCGTCCTGGACGCCGCAGACGGCCCTCGTGGCCCTGACCTCGGCCGCGACGGGACGCCGCGACGAGGCCGGTCGGTCGCTGACGTGGCTCGATGCCCACCGCACGGCATACGGGTCGCTCCCGGAGAAGGTCACGCGCACGGGACGTCCCGCCGGTCCGGCGCCGCTCGTATGGACCTCGGCCCTCGTGCTGCTCACGCTCGTCGAGCTCGACCGAGCCTGACGCCGGCTACTCCCAGGGGGTGGAGAGCACCACGGTCGTGCGGGTCGCAACGTTGGCGGCGGCCCTGATCCGGGCGAGGAGCGACTCGAGGTCGCCGGGCGTGCGCACGCGCGCCTTGAGGATGTAGTTCTCCTCGCCGGCGACGGAATGACAGGCCTCGATCTCGCTGATGTCGCGCAGCCGGTCGGGGATGTCGTCCGGCGCGGCGGGGTCGAGCGGGGTGATCGAGATGAACGCCGTCAGCGGCAGGTCGAGCGCGGTGTGGTCGACGACGGCGGTGTAGCCCTTGAGGACACCGCGTTCCTCGAGCCGCCGGACACGCTGGTGCACCGCGGAGGTCGACAGGCCCATGGCCTTGCCCAGGTCGGTGTAGCTCATCCGCCCGTCGGTGCGCAGCAGTGCGACGATGCGCCTGTCGAGGTCTTCCACGGTCACACCCTACTGACGCGAGGGCCCCGGATGGCAGCATGTCCGCATGACGTCCCCTCCCCCGGCCCAGGCCCGGCTCATGCTGCTCGACAGCGCCTCCCTGTACTTCCGGGCGTTCTTCGGTGTCCCGGACCAGCGCACGGACAGCTCGCAGCCGCCGACCAACGCGATCCGAGGGTTCCTCGACATGGTCGCGTCGCTCATCACGACGCACCAGCCGACCCATTTCGTGGCCTGCTGGGACAACGACTGGCGACCGCAGTTCCGTGTCGACGCGATCCCGACCTACAAGACGCACCGGCTCGCGGACGCGACCGTCGTCGAGGAGGAGGTGCCCGACGACCTCGCACCCCAGGTGCCCGTCATCGTCGACGCCCTCAGCGCCCTGGGACTCGTCCGGCTCGGCGCCGACGGCTACGAGGCGGACGACGTCATCGGCACTCTGACGGCTCGTCACAAAGGCTCCATGGCAGTCGATGTCGTGACCGGCGACCGCGACCTGTTCCAGCTCGTCGACGACGCGGCTGACGTCCGCGTGATCTACACGGCCCGCGGGGGCGTGCGGGACCCCGACCTTGTCGACGAGGCGTTCCTGCGGAGCAAGTATGCGGTCGCGAGCGGTCCGGCCTACGCGGACATGGCGGTCCTGCGCGGCGACACCAGCGACGGCCTGCCCGGCGTCGCCGGGATCGGTGAGAAGACGGCGGCCAAGCTGATCGAGCGGTACGGCACACTCGTCGCCCTGCGCGAGGCGCTCGCCTCGGGCGACCCCGAGATCAAGGGTGCCCAGCGCACCCGCCTCGAGGCTGGCGCGGACTACCTCGACGTGGCCCCGATGGTGGTCAGGGTGGCTCCGGACGCCCCGGTCGACGAGGTCGACATGACACTGCCCACCGAGGTCGCCGACGCGTCGTTGCTCAGCAAGGTGGCCAGCGAGTACGGCGTCACCAGCTCGTTCAACCGGGTGCTCTCGGCCCTGCGCATCGAGTAGTCCGGTCCTCGCCCGCTGCAGGACGGCGCCGACCATCACGCCGCATCCAGCCTGACCTCCAGGGCGTGCTCGACCCAGCTCACGTCAGGACGGCCAGCGTCCGCTGCCCCGTCCGATCGAGGGCCCTCGAGCAACGGTGGGGCGGTGGAGTCGTAGGTGTGGCCGGTGGGGGTGCGCAGTCGCACCCGGTGCCGTCGCGTCGACCCAGGCCCCAAGAGCCCGTCCCCGACCACCCGAGAGGTCCAGCCCACGGCCTCCTTGGCCAGGTTGCACGCCTCACACAGCCCTTGGCCATTGGCGATGCTGGTGTGGCCCCCGCGTGCCGCGGGCACGACGTGGTCGACGTGCCGGATCGGGGCATCGCACCACGGAGTGCGGCAGGTCTTGTCGCGAAGAACCAGGAAGCGCCGGAGGCCCTCGGGGAACAGCCGTCGCGTGCTCTCGACACCGACAAGCTGACTGCCGTTGGCCGAGGCGAACACCCGGCGCAACCAGATCGGCGCCCCAGCCTCGCCTGTTGCCGCGAGCAGCGCTCGCGCGGTCGGGGCTGCCACGGGGCCTTGGCCCACCAGCTCACCCGCGTCGTCTCCCCCCACCAGGGTATCGAGCGGCATCACGAGGTTGACCTCGACCGGCACGGCCTCGGCACTCGACTGTCCCGTGACTCTCTCGACCAGGGTATCCGCCATGATCTGGCCACGGCCCCGCTCGTCCCCCGCAGCCATCAGCTCGCGCGCCCGACGGTCGAGCGCGGCATACGTGGCCACGCCCTGAGCGACGGGCAGGAGGCCACTGAGGTAGGTCATCGTGTCCGGGGC